>JBOHCW010000238.1:0-10464 GCA_050725375.1 Actinocrinis sp.
CAATCTGTCCGTTTCAAACGGACATCGAGCCCTGATGCGCAATCGACGCACCCACCGACAACACCCACCGACAACACTCGACTCGCAGCAATTCGAGCAGCTCCCAGACCCTGACAACTACACCGGACCGGACCCGCATCGGACGCTCGCCACAAGTGCGCCGGCCCCTGAGGAGGTGCCGCGAACCCCACCGACGCACCACCAATACACCGCGACCAACACACCGCGACTAATACACGGCGACACCAACTCGGCAGGACACCTCGCATAGCCCGCCCGCTCAACCTGTCCGTTTCAAACGGACATCGAGCCCTGATGCGCAATCGCCGCACTCATCTGCGGCACTCACCGACAGCACTCATCTCACAGCAATTCGAGCAGGCCCCAGACCCCGACAACTACACCGGACCGGACCCGCGCCGGACACTCACCACAAGTGCGCCGGCATCTGAGGAAGTGCCCCCAACCCCGCCGACGCACCACCAATACACCGCGACCAATACACGGCGACACCAACTCGGCAAGACACCTCGCATAGCCCGCCCACCCAACCTGTCCGTTTCAAACGGACATCGAGCACTGAGATGCACACTCTCGACGAATCCCCGGCGTCCCGTGGACCCGCACTCGTAGTCTCGCTACCGGCAAATTGTCGGGAATACCGGATCACATCGGCGCGCCGGCCCGTTGGTGCTCAGGCAGCTGCGAAGCGGTCAGCAAGGCACGCACGACGTCCAGCGCCGTTCGACGAGCGTCAGCGGGCTGATCCACGATCACGCTGCAACCGGCCCACTCGCCGCGCATTGCTCCACCATCTCGCGCACGGCGCGTGCCTGGCTGGCCGTCTCGATCCAGTCGTCGACGAACAGGACCCGGTCGTGCGCGCGAACCGAATCCCGTTGCAGCCCCAGCGTGTGCCGCAAGCCCCGATAGTCGGCCTCCGCCTTGCGAATCACCTTGGCCGGGAAACAGACCGCTGTCGCGCGCGACGATCTGGGTGGTGTCGGTGGCGGTCTGTAGCTTAATGCAATGATCCGTAGCCCGTTCGACCAGCGTCCGCTTGATGCAGCCGTCGCCGACGCCGAGATCGCGACGCTGGAGTTCGACCATGCCAGGGCTTGGCTGCGCTCTACGCTGGCCGGCACCGTAGAACCGTTGGGTGCAGAGGTGTGGGTCCTGGACCCGGCCCTGGAACAGATCGTGCTCGTCAGGCATCCGTGGCGCGGGCTGGTTCCGCCCGGCGGCAAGGTCGAGCCCGGAGAGTGCCCGCGCGATGGCGCTGCCCGGGAACTGGCCGAGGAGGCCGGGCTGCGACCACGGTTGTTTGAGCGACCCGCCGCACTGGCGGTGCGGTCGTTTCACCCGGGTTTGCCCGAGACGCTGTCATTCTCGTATGCCGCGATCGCCGACCCGCAGCAGCCGCTGACCGCGGAGGCAGGGCAGCCCGCGACGTGGATGCGGCTGGACCAGGACTGGGAGAGCTGCTTCCCCGACGACGCACCGCGGATCCGACAGTACGTGAAGCTTCTGAGATCACGATCCTGCGCACCGTGAGCGTACCCCCGCTAAAAGGTCCACCTGTCCGCAGACCGCTACTGCCGCCGCCCGCTCTCGCTCGTGCTCACCCGACCGGGGCTGGGACGGTCAACGGGGCCGGCTTCGCTCCTGCGCGTCGGCGTTCCAGACCGTGTAATACGTGTTCATGTTCACCAGGTAGCGCACGGTCGGGACCGGGATGTGCGCGATCCGGTGGTGGCGCGCGTAGCGGTAGAACGTCGCCCAGTCCTCGCGCGGCAGGACGCCTCGATCCCGTCGCAGGCGGCTGAACCGCAGGGCACGGGAACGCCGGCCGACGAACGCATTGGCGTCGAGGAATGCCTTTTCGCGGGCCAGCCTTCGATCGTAGGGGACTGACAAGACGTCCATCTCGCGGCCGTCGGCGGTGACGCGGCGCATGGCCGTGTAGATGCCGTCGAGACGGTACGCGCGGGTGCTCGGCCTCGCTTCGAGGGCCGCCAGGGCGGTCGCCAGGTGCTCCGGCTCCCAGGAGTTGTCGTCGTCGAGGAAGGCGACGAACGGACTGCGGGCCAGCCGGATGCCGACGTTGCGCACCACGCCGAGCACGGCCGAATTGCGGCTCAGGTGCACGACGACGATGCGCGGGTCGTCCGGCAGCGGCGGGACCTGGCCGCCGCCGTCGTCGACCACGATGATCAGGTGCTCGGACACGGTCTGGGCCAGCGCCGACTCGACCGCCGCGACCAGGGTGTCAGCCCTCTTGTACGTCGGGATCACCGTGGTGACCAACGGCGCGGGCCCGTCCGGGAGCAGGCTTCGCAGCCTGCGCACTTCCCGCGTCTCGAAGCGCCGGATGCCGGGCACGGTGTGCGCCAGCAGGACCTTGTTGCGCAGCTCGTACAGCGGCAGCCAGCCGAAACGGCGCCGCAGGATGCGTTTGACGGTTCGCCGCATCATGACTCGTACTCGCCTCCGGGTAACACCGACGCCCCCCAACCTAGCCACTGAGTATTGCCTGGACGCACTGATCAGCCGACTTCCGCAGGTCTGGCACGTGACGCGCCGGGCCCGGACTTGGCGCTGTGACGCGCCGGGCCGCCGGAACCGGCATCATGACCGGTACCGGCATTCTCGCCGGTGCGCTTGCCGTTACCGTTGCCGTCGCCGGTGCTCTTACCGTTGCCGTTGCTGCGATCGCCGCCGTTGCCACCGGACCCCGGATCGTCGCTCGAATCCGAGTCCTGCGACGGCTGCCGGCCCCCTCGGGCGAGGTGTCGCAGAGGCCAGATGACGGGCACGTAGACGGCCATCGCGAGCGTGCCGGCCAGGAACAGGTACGGGATCTGGCCCAAGTGCAGCAGGCCGAGGGCGAGCGCGACGGCGGCCATCAGCGCGCCGCCGAGGAACGGGCGCACGCACGCCTTCGCGATGACCAGCGGCGATATGCCGCCGCGCGACAACGCCCACAGGAACAGCGGAGCGACCAGCGGGCCGGCCACCAGGATGTGCCCGACACCGACACCCGAGATGCCGCGCATCCGCGCCGCCTCGATCAACACCGGGATCAGCGCCACCAGCCACCAGCCCTGCACGATGATCAGTGCCCTGCGACGCCCGGCGGCCACCAGGCAGTCGTAGGCCAGCTCGAAGGCGACCCGCAGCAGGCCGAGCAGCGCCAGGAAGCGCAACGCGCCCGACGCGCCCGTCCAGCGTTCGCCGTAGAGCGCGTAAATCAGGGGTTTGGGCAACACGGCGAGCAGCACACACGCGGGCACCGCCGCCGCCATGAGCAGCGCCAGTCCGCGCCCGAAGCTGTCCGACAACGCCTTGCGCGAGTTCGCCACGCGGCTGAAACCGGCGAACGACACGCGCCGGGCGATCTCCGAGACGCTGCGCACCGGCCAGCTGGAGATGTTGAAAGCGATCTGATAGAGCCCCAACTGGATCGGGCCGAGCGTCGCGCCGACCACGATCGAGTCCACGCTCAGCATCGCCAGCACCAACAGGCTCGCCCCGGCCAGCGGCACGCCGAACGCCAGCAGCTTTCGCGCGTCGACCTTGTTCCAGCCGGGCTTGAGATATCCGGGCGCGGCGATCGCGCAGCCGGCCAGCGCGACCATGTTGCCGGCCACCGAACCCCACGCGAAACTCATCGCGCCGAAGCCGGCCACGGCGAGGCCGATGGTCAGCCCGGTGCTGACCACGAAGTTCGTCGTGTCGATGTACATCCGTTGCCGCTGGGCGAAATTCCTGGTCAGCACGCCGGCCGGGACGCACGCGATACCGTCGATGACCACTGCGATACCCAGCACCCGCAGCATCGAGGTCGCGTCCGCGGCGCCGAGCGCCCCGGCGACCTCGGGCGCCGCGAAGAACAGCACCGCGTACAACAGGACGCTGCTGAACGCGGACAGGGTCAGCACCGTCGGCGCGAAGCTCTTCGGATCGCGGTCCCAGCGCACGATCGCCAGGCTCACGCCCAGCTCGTTCGCGGCCAGCAGGATCGACAGGGCCACCAGGCCGATCGCGTACAGGCCCCAGTCGCGCGGCCCGAGCAGTCCGCGGGCCAGGATCACGCCGGTCAGGAAGTTGCCCAACCGAAGTATCACCGTGTTGATGAAACTCCACCGCACGCCCTTGCGGATCTGCCCGCCGACCTGCGGCTCGGCCGGCGGCTTCGGCTCGGTGATCTTGATAACCGGGATCTCGCCGGTCTCCGAGGCGGCCAGCGAGCCCTGGATCGCGACCGACATGGTGATCGGCCGGGCCAGCGTGTCGTCCGGCGCCGGGGGCGGCAGCCACGGCCGCAGGCTCGCCGCGATGTGCTGCGGCGTCCACAGGTTACGTGTCAGCTCGCTGACGGAGTTGGGTCCGAACGCTGATCCGTTGCCGTACGCGCCGTCCGTCGCGTCCACGCCGTGGCCGTTCGCCAGTGAGGCGCGCGAGGTCAGCGTGTAAAAGGGTTTCGACGCCGAGGTGAGCACCGCGGTGCCGCGTCCCGCCTTCGCCGCGGCCTCCAGCCGGGCGCGGCGCACCACGTCGCCCTCGCGCCGCGAGATGCCCAGATACGCCCCCGAGCAGCCGAGCAGCAGCATCGCCACGCCGCCGAACATCGGGAAGCCGAGCGAGTCGAAGGTGGCGCTGACCACCAGCGCCACCGCCATCGCCGCCACGAAGCTCTGGCCGAGTTCACGGGTCGGCTCGTCCACCCACAGCTTGCGGCCCAGCCGCGCGCAGCGGATCGCGACGAAGTAGAGCACGATGATCGACAGCGCGCCGACGATGCCGATCTCCACCACCGCGAGCAGGTACTGGTTATCAGTGTACCGATACAGTGATGGGATGAAGGTCCGGTATCCGCGCCCGAAGAAGGGGCGTTCGGCGACGTACTGGGCGACGCCCGCGTAGTCCATGGCGCGCGCGTTGGTGCTGTTGTCGCCGCCGCCCAGGAACGCGCTGAACAGGGTGATCGTCGTGCTGATCAGGCCGGGGACGGCCAGCTTCAGCACCCCGACGCCGAGCGCGACCAGCCCCAGCGCCGGCCAGCGGCGGCTGGACTTCCAGGTCGGCAGCAGCACGGCGAGCACCACGACCAGCCCGATGATCGAGGTGCGCGAGACCGACATCGGCAGCGCGCCGCCGATCAGCACCACCGGCAGCCAGCGCCGCCACCGGCTCTTGTGCCGCAGCGCCGGGTCGAGCGCCTGCTGGATCGCGAACGGCAGCAGCATCGCCAGCACGCCGGCCATCTCCAGCGGGTGCGCCGCGGTCGAGGAGGGACGGGTGAACGCGCCGCGCACCATCAGGCCACTGATGTCAGAGCTCGCACGCAGGCCGGGGATGTGCAGGTTCGCCAGCAGGTCCCGCCTGGTCTCGAACTCCGCGATGGCGATCGCGCCGATCACGCCGCCGAAGATCACCATCCGGCGCAGCAGCGTCTGCAGCCGCTCCAGGTCGGTGATCGCCCCGGAGGAGATCACCACGATGCCGGTCCACGCGGCCAGCCCGATCAGCCCGCGGTCGGCGGCCTGCGTCTCCAGCCGGATCGGCGCGCGACTGCTCTGCGCCAGCGATACGTAGGAGAGAAGCACGCAGACCGAGAACCCGAGCAGCGCGAGCCGCACCGCGCGGGTGCCGCGGGCCGGCAGCATCCGGCCGGCCAACCAGGAAGCCACGTACCACAGCAGCGCGACCAGGGCGTAGATGCTCGCGGGCGTGCCGGCCGCGCCGAGGGCCGGGACCGTCCAGCTGGACGGGACCAGTTCGAGCAGCGCGACGTACACCGACAACACCGCGACGGCGTCGAGTCCGTGCCGGTGCTTGCGGCGCCTGGGGCGCGGATCGTCCTGGCGGGCGCGCGGGCGCAGGCTCATGCCGTGCCCGGCGCCGCGCAGGGCGGGATCGGCCTCCGGACCCAGTCCCGGACGGCCGACGGTCGGGGCGGACATTAGTCGCGCGAGGTGGGGCTGGGCGTGCGGACGGTCAGCTCGGGCCGGGCGGCCTCGAACGGGTCGCGGTCCAGGTCGGCCGCGCCGTCCATGCCGTACCAACGCGAGGAGGAGGCGGCGGACGCAGACGTCGGCGCACCGGCGCCGGCCTTCGCGCCGTCCGCCTGCGTAACACCGCGCCCGTTCTCACTGCCGCTGCCGGAACCGCGCGCGGGCGCCCCGACCTCGTCATCTTCCTCGGCGCCGCCCTGGCGGCCGGCCTCCGAGTCCGCGTCGCTGTATTCGTCCCCGTAGTCCTCGGCCGTCGCGCCGAACGGCACCTTGCGCCGCTTGCGGCGGCGCGAGACCAGCACGCTCTCCACGACGAACGTGGCCAGGAACGTGACGACCAGCCCGCCGATCGCGGTGCCGAGCACGGCCTGCGTCTTGCTCTTGTGCTGCGCGACCGGCGGCCCGGCCGGCACGATCACGATCGACTTGATCATGTCGATCGGCTTGACCCCGGCCTGGGTCTGGACCGCCTCGAGCTCCTGCGCCGTGTAGTCCACCAGGGTGTTGATCGAGGTGAGCACGTGCTCCCGGTTCGTGCCCGAGACGGTCACCGTGATGAACGGGCCCTGCGCGGCGGCGGCCAGCGCCACCGTGTAGCTCTCGGTCACCCCGCGGGTCGCCAGGTCGGTCGCCGCGTCAGCCGAGTTGAGCCGGCGCACCAGGAAGTCGGCGGTGTCGTTGAGCGAGGAGTCGAAGCTGAAGAACGGGTTGCGGCTGCCCGGATTCGTCGCCGTGCCGGTCGTGGCGGACTGCGAGGCGAGCAGCGACAAGGAACTGGTCGTGTCGTACTTCGTCGGTATCGCCGTGTTCACCACGGCGGTGAGTGCGATGGTGACCAGCAGAAGCGGCACCATCACATACCACCGAGCGCGGATGACTCGGAAGACCTCCACCAGGTCCATGAAACCCCTCCCCTAAGGTGCCCGACGCCGCCAGAACCCGGTCTCCCTGCCGGGGCGGCACGGCGCACCGTCCACGGGTAGAGAATAGGACCCGTTCCGCACCCGCAGCCACCGCTTCGCTGACTTGGGTCGACGCTGTGACGTAGTAGGGGCGCGAGGCAAGCACCGATCACCCTCTTGATGCGCCGTTGATTCGCGGAACCGGGCGCGCCCGGAGCGAATCGCGTATACAGTGCGCGCGGGAGGGGACGCGGACCAGGGGAGGGGCTGCGGTGACGTTTCGCCAAATCATCAGCGTGATCAGGCTGCGGTGGTATGTCACCGCCTTGATCGCGTTGGTGACGATGGTCGCCGGGTGGACGGTGGACCACCCGCAGCGGGTCTACCAGGCCGAGTCGGTGCTGCTGCTGGTGCCGCCGGTCGATCCGCACGCGCCGAACTCGCTCGCGGCGGCCACCCCGTCGATCGCGGCGACCGGCGTGCTGGTGGACACGGTGCTCGGCGACAGCACCTCGACCGACCGGCTGCGCCGGGCCGGGGTGAGCGGCGACTACCAGATCGTGCCGCGCAACAACGGCACCGTGCAGACGCCGAAGTACTCGATCCCGGCCGAGCAGCTGACCGTGACCGGCACCGATCCGAACGCGGTGCTGGCGAGTGTCAGTACTCTGACGAAGGTTTTCATGGCTGAGCTCGACGACCTGCAGGCGCGCGCCAACGTGCCCAAGTCGCTGCGGATCACCACTCAGGAACTGGTGCCGCCGTCGGTCGCGCCGGTGCTCGGCTCGAAGAAGCGCGGGCTGATCGGGGTGGCGCTGCTCGGCGTGCTCGCGCTCGTGATCCTGCCTCAGGGGTTCGACCGGTACATGCGTCGCAGGTCACGGCGCGCGCGCGTCTCACGTTCAGAGGGGCTCACGGTATGACCACCGACTCTGCGACGAGTGCGGACGCTGCGAGCGATACGGGTGAAACGCGCGAGAACGTGCGTATCGCGGCAGGTGCGGACGTACACGACAGCGCCAAGATCGGTGCGGGTACGTCGGTGTGGCATCACGCGGCCGTACGCGAAGACGTGATCTTAGGCCGTTCGTGTGTCATCGGCCGCGGTGCGTATCTCGGGCCGGGCGTGCACGCCGGCGACAACGTCAAGATCCAAAACTATGCGCTGGTATATGAACCGGCCACACTAGGCGACGGCGCGTTCGTCGGACCCGGCGCGGTGTTCACCAACGACCTCAACCCGCGCTCGGTGACGCCGGACGGCCGCCTCAAGAACGCGGACGACTGGCACGCCGTCGGCGTCACGGTCCTGGAGGGCGGTTCGGTGGGCGCACGCGCGGTGTGCGTCGCGCCGGTCACGATCGGGCGCTGGGCGATGGTCGCGGCGGGCGCGGTGGTGACGCGCGACGTGCCGGACTTCGCGCTGGTGGTAGGCGTTCCGGCGCGCCGGGTCGGCTGGGTCGGCCGCGCGGGACAACGGCTGCTGGACGAGGGCGACGGACGTTTCGTGTGTCCGGTCACCGGCACGGACTACCTCGAAAAGGGCGGCGCCCTGACCGAACTGGCCAAGCCGGCCGAGCCGGGCGCCCTGTGAGCAACACCGAGACCCGTGACGACGAGGCCGCCATCACCACGCCGAACGCCGCGCGGCGCGGGCGGCGGAGCCGGCGCACCCGCGCCGCCACTCCCCCACGCGCGGTCATCGTCGTGATGAACCTTCCGGTTCCGGATGACCACCGGGTCTGGGCGCAGGCGCTGACGCTGAGGGACGACGGCGCGTCAGTTACCGTCATCTGCCCGGCAATTCGTGACAAAACACCCGGCATGACGACGATCGACGGCATCGAGGTCGGCTACTTCCGCTCCTTCGAGGGCACCGGGCGGCTCGGCACGATCATCGAGGGCGCCTGGACCACGTTCGTCTCCAGCCGCGCGGCCAAGCGCGCGCTGCGCAAGCCGGCGAGCAGCCGCACGGTCCAGGTGTGCAACCCGCCGGACATGCTCTTCGGCCTGCTGCGCTGGGCACGCAGACGCGGTGTGCACACGGTCTACGACCAGCACGATGTAGTCCCGGCTCTCGCCGGGTCGCGGCCCGCCTTCAAGCGCCTCGAACCGTTCTTCCTGTCCTGCGAACGCCGTACGGTCGAAGCCGCCGACGAGGTGTTGACGCCGAGCCACGAGCAGGTCGAACGCCTGCGGACGCTCTACGGCCGCGAGGCCGTAGTCGTGCGCACGGCGTCGATCGCCGAAGGACAACGCACTCCTGCGCAGAACCAGGACGCCGCTGACCAGTCGCCGCAGTCACACCGCGAGACGGTCCTCGGCTACCTGGGCGTCATCGGCGAACAGGACGGTGTCGGCGAACTCCTGGACGCGGTCCACGCCCTGCGCGAGCGCGGCGTGACCGGTTTCCGGGTCGAGATCGCCGGCGACGGCCCGGCTCTGGCCGGCGTCCGCGAGCAAGCGGTGCGCCAGGGCCTGGACGGCGTGGTCACCCTGCGCGGCTGGCTCGGCCCCGAGCAGATCGCCGGTTTCCTCGACGAGATCGACGCGATGGTCGTGCCCGACCCGGATATCGAGTTCAACCACTACTGCGCGATGAACAAGGTCACCCATGCGATGGCCCGGGGCATCCCGGTGGTCCTGCGCCCGCTGCGCGAGAACTCGAGACTGGTGGACGGCGAGGCCGTGATCGCCGAGGACATGAGCCTGCCCGCCTTCGCCGACGCGCTGGAGACGATGCTCACCCTCCCTCCGGCCACCCGTGCGGCCCTGGGCGCCCGTCTGCACGAGATCTTCGAGGCCGAGCTCGCCTGGCACACCTCGGCCCCGCGCTACCTGGACGCCACCTCCCCGGCCCGCCGCGCCTGACGCACTGGCGTCATCGCCGTCATCGCCGTACGGACGTCGCGCGTACGCCGTCGTGTCTTCGATCAATCGGCGTGCCTCAGCACAGGGTGCTTAACCCGTTCGCCGTAGCCATCTTGCGCTAACTCACGGCGTTGACCACGCGTAAGGGCGTGATCGACCGTATGCGCGAGCTTGATCGCGGTGGCGGCTCAAATATGCATGGACCAGGATTGATCGGGTAGTCGGTGCCTCCAGGATCAAGTCCTGGGCAACAGCACGATGAGTAGGCGAACTCCAACGAACTCCAACAAAGGAGGCGACCTCATGAGCCAGTGGGGCGATGAGGTGCAGAAGGCCGAGCAGCTCGCCGGTGAACACTCGGACCAGACGGACGAGGCGTTGCAGAAGGGCCAGCAGGCCGCGCAGAAGGCCACTGGCGGACGCTTCGACGACCAGATCGACCAGGGCGCCGACCAGGCTCGCGACCGGATGGGCGCGGGCGGCCAGGGACAGCAGGGCCAGGGTCAGACGGGTCAGGGACAGATGGGTCAGGACCAGGGCCAGATGGGCCAGGGTCAGCAGGGCCAGGGCCAGGACCAGTACGGATCCGGCCAAGGTCAGCAGGGCCAGGGTCAGATGCAGGGCCAGGACCAGGGCCAGATGGGCCAGGGCCAGGACCAGTACGGATCCGGCCA
>JBOHCW010000239.1:0-4844 GCA_050725375.1 Actinocrinis sp.
GGACGGCCGCGTGTACGTCGCCCTGGTGGCTCGACCGCACGCGACGTCGGCCGAGATAGCCGCCGAAAGCGACCTGTCACCGGCCGCCGCCGCACGCGCGCTGGGACGCCTTACGCAGGGCGGCCTCGTATCGCGCACCGGCCACCCCGCACGGTACCTCGCAGCGGAGCCGGACGTGGCGCTCGGCTACTTGATCAACCGTCAGGAAGCGCGGCTGGGCGAGGCTCGCTCGCTCGTGCACGACCTGATGCGCGTGCACCGCGAGGCGGCCCGCATCGACCGTCCCGACCTGGCGGTGGAGGTCCTGACCGGCCGCGACGAGATCAGCGCCCTGGTGCGCACGATCCAGGCCGAGGCGAAGTGCCAGGTGCGCGCGTTCGACCGTCCGCCGTACCTGGACCGCCCGGGCCTGAGCCTGCCGCGCCAGGTGGAGAAGATGCGGCAGGGCGTTCCGCACCGGGTGATCTACGACCGCGGCGCGCTGGGCTGGCCGGGCCGGCTGGAGCAGGACATCATTCCGAGCCTGCGCGGCGGCGAACGCGCGAGAGTGCGCACCGAACTGCCGCTGAAGCTGGTCATGGCCGACGAGCGGGTCGCCGTCATTCCGTTCAGCCTCGCCCCGCGCGGCGAGGCGAGCGCGTACGTCGTGCACCGCTCGTCGCTCTTGAGCGCCCTGGGCGCGCTGTTCGAGGCGGAGTGGGAGCGGGCGGTGCCCCTGTCGGGCATCCTCACCCCCGCCCCGAGGAGGGTGGCCCAGCGCACACAACGGAATCCGGCGGCGAAGGGTCCGGCGTCACAGAACCCACAGATGCAGGACGGAGCGTTTGAGGCCGACCAGTCGGCCGTATCAGCACGCGCGAACGACGCCCCCGACGAGGAGACCCGCAGCCTCCTCGCGCTGCTGGCCGCCGGTCTCACCGACGCGGCCATCGCCCGCTCGCTCGACTGGAGCGAGCGCACCACCCAGCGCCGCATCCAGAAGTTGATGCGCACCCTGGGCGCCGCGACCAGGTTCCAGGCCAGCCTGCTGGCGTCCCGACGAGGCTGGCTGTGATCGCAAATGGCTGTGATGACAACAGAAGTAGTGGACAACCGCGGTCGAAAAGTCTCGTACAAAACGTGCGATCGGTTAATCAACGAGGCGCTTGCCGACCGAGAGGCGGGGCAGCTTGATGGGATACGGACCGGTCAGATCACGGCCGGGATCGGGGTACGTCCGCGTGCGCGCCGGCACGGACCGGAGTGGGTCGGTCCGCGTATGCGTTGGCCACGCAGCGAGCTGAGCCTGCCGATCGGATCGGTTCCCAAGTGCACCTCTGTCCGTCTCAAACGGACACCACGATTACCCACGCCGGAAGGGCTGTGGTCGGTGGATGGGCAAGGGATCCGCAGTGTTGCTTGTGGGTGACGGCGGCGCTATCTCAGTTGTCCGTTTGAGACGGACAGCACGGTCGGCTACAAAGTGTCGGGTTGGGTCGTTGGTCGGCAGGAGTGTATGAGTAGGGTGATTACGACCGGGCGCTGTGCTTGTCAGCTCAGCACTACCAGTTCGCGCAGGGTTACGTTCAGGCGCTCGCCGCCGTGCTCCGTGCACAGCACGATGTCCTCGATCCGGGCGCCGAAGCGTCCGTCCACGTAGATGCCGGGCTCGATCGAGAAGGCCATGCCGGGCTCCAGCGGCAGCGGGTTTCCGGCGATGATGTACGGCTCCTCGTGGCCCTCCAGGCCGATGCCGTGCCCGGTGCGGTGGATGAACAGGTCGCCGTATCCGGCCTCTGCGATGATGTCCCGGCCCACCGCGTCCAGGGCTTCGGCGGTGACGCCCGGCCGCACAGCGCCGGTCTGCGCGACCTGTGCCCGCAGCAGCACCTCGTACAGCCGCTTGAACTCGGCGGGCGGTTCGCCCACCGTGTAGACGCGCGTCGAATCGGAGCAATAGCCGTCGTCGGTGGTGCCGCCGATGTCCACGACCACCGGGTCTCCGTGCTCGATGACGCGGTCGGACAGGTCGTGGTGCGGACTGGCGCCGTTCGGGCCCGAGCCGACGATGACGAAATCGACGCGCTGGTGGCCCTCGGCGACGATCGCGTCGGCGATGTCCCTGCCGACCGCCCGCTCGGTGCGGCCGGGTCGCAGCCACTCGCCCGTGCGCGCGTGAACGCGGTCGATCGCGACGGCGGCCCGCCGCAGCGCGTCAGCCTCCTGCGGTGTCTTGCGCATCCTCAGGGCGCTCAGCACGCTGCCGGCCAGGTCGTGGCGTGCTCCGGGCATGGCCCGCTGGAACGCCATCAGCTTCTCGGCCCACATGTGGTTGTCCACGCCGACGGACTTGAGGCCGGACGGCAGCCTCCCGGCGGCCAGGGCGTACGGGTCGTCCGTCTCGTCCCAGGCAGTGATCTCGATGCCGAGGCCGCCGGCGGGCGAGGCCAGCGCGGCGGGCTTCTCCAGCTTCGGCACCAGCAGGAACGGTTCGCCGTCGGCCGGCAGCACCAGGCAGGTCAGCCGCTCCAGCGGCAGCGCGTCGTAACCGGTCAGGTAGCGCAGGTCGGCGCCCGGACTGACCAACAGCGCGCCGAGCCCGGCGTCAGCCGTAGCGGCGCGGGCCGCGTCGAGGCGCGCCGAAGTGTAAAGACCCTGACCTGATGAGTACTCGTGCTGGTCCACCGTGGCTCCGTCGCCGTCGTGCTGGGAACGTGTCGACAGCAGCCTACGACGCGGCGGGCGCGTCGGCTGGTCAGCGGCCGGTGAGCTTCTGCCATCCGGTCTTCGGCAGCGCGTCCACCGCGTCGAGCGCCGGCAGCAGCTCGCTCCGAGCAGCGCCGCACGAGGCCGTTAAGCGCAGAGTCGTCGAACCGTTACGCGCCCTCGTCCAGCCGGAAACCGACCTTGAGCCCGACCTGGTACTCGGCGACGTGCCCGTTCTCGATCCGGCCGCGCACCTCGGTCACCTCGAACCAGTCCAACCCGTGCAGCGTCTCGGCCGCCCGGGCCACCGCCTTGTTGATCGCCGCGTCGATGCCCTCCGGCGCGGAGCCGACGATCTCGGTCACCCGGTACACATGCCCGCTCATGCAGGTCTCCTGGTCTAGCGGAGTCTCCTGGTCTGCGAAGTCTCCTGATGGCAGTCGCAATCGCGTCCGGCGCGCCCCACGACGCGCCGGACGCGTCCACTCCAAGCTAGACACGCAGCGCCGGTACGCCCAGTGCTCAGTGACACCAGTGGTCCAATTGGGGGTCGCGGGCAGTCTTAGGCATACAGCCTTAGGCACACAGTCTTAGGCACACAGCGTCCTCACGCCGCGAGGCAACAGGCACACGCCGGTTCGGGGCTTACCCTTGAGTCATGCAGCTGCGACCCGTGCTCGACTGGACGGACACCGCCGACCCGCTCCCGGCTGCGGGCGGCCTGGACGACGTCGAACGCATCCTCGGCGACGGCCAGGTCGTCGTGCTCAGCGGCGCCGGGCTGTCCACCGATTCGGGCATCCCCGACTACCGCGGCGAGAACGGCAGCTTGCGCCGCCACACGCCGATGACCTACCAGGACTTCACCGGCAGCCAGGCCGGCCGCCGGCGGTATTGGGCGCGCAGCTTCGTCGGCTGGCGTGCCATGACGCGCGCCGCGCCGAACGTCGGGCACCACGCCGTCGCCGCACTCGGCGAGGCGGGCTACCTCTCTGCTGTGATCACGCAGAACGTCGACGGTCTGCACCACGCGGCCGGCAGCCACGAGACCGTCGAACTGCATGGCAGCCTGGACCGCGTTCTGTGCCTGGACTGCCGCGAGACCAGCAGCCGCGCGGCGTTGGACCGCCGGTTGCGTGCCGCCAACCCGGACTTCCGCGACGTGACCGCGGAGATCAACCCGGACGGCGACGTCGAGCTCGACGAGCGCCTGGTCGGCGGCTTCAAGGTCGTGGACTGCGACGCGTGCGGTGACGGAGTGCTCAAGCCGGATGTGGTGTTCTTCGGCGAGAACGTGCCCAAGCCGCGCGTCCAGCAGTGTTATGACCACATCGACGAGGCGCGCGCCCTGCTCGTGCTCGGCTCGTCGCTCACCGTCATGTCAGGGCTGCGCTTCGTCCGGTACGCCGCAAAGCAGGGCAAGCCGGTCGTGATCGTGAACCAGGGCCGCACGCGCGGCGACGCCCACGCCGGGGTGCGCCTCGACACGCGGCTCGGCCCCGCGCTGACCGAGCTGGCCGACCGGCTCGGCTGTACCCCGGCCGGTGCCGCCGTCTGAGCTATCTGAGCTAACAGAACCGATCATCGGACCGCGCACGGCGCACGGTGGACGGCGAACGGCGGCGTCCCGGCTTAGGCTGGACGGCGGCGGTGAGACCAATGCCCCGTGCGAACGACGAGGTCGAGGCGGTACTCGTCGAGTACGCCGACCTGCTGAACATCATCGGCGGCGACGCCTTCAAGTCGCGTGCCTACGAGAAGGCCGCGCGCGCCGTGGCCGGCCACAGCGGCGACGTGTCCGCGCTCGACGCGAAGGCGCTGCAGAAGATCCCCGGCATCGGGAAGTCGATCGCCGAGAAGATCGTCGAGTACTGCCACACCGGCACGTTCAAGGGCCTCGACGAACAGCGCGCCGCGATCCCGGCCGGTGTCCGCGCCCTGGTCGACATCCCGACGCTCGGCCCGAAGAAGGCCCTGACGCTCTACCGCGAGCTGGGCGTGTCGAGTGTGGACGAGCTGGTCGAGGCGATCAAGGCCGGCCGGCTGGACGGGATGCGCGGCTTCGGCGCCAAGAGCGCGCAGAACCTGCTGCACGGCGTCGAGCTGCTGCGGCAGTCCGGCGGACGCGTGCTGCTGGACGTGGCGACGCAACTGGCCGA
>JBOHCW010000240.1:0-11211 GCA_050725375.1 Actinocrinis sp.
GACGATGCTTGTCACGCGCGTGACACGCAGACGATGCTTGTCACGCGCGTGACAAGTGCAGTGGTGAACGGATGGCAACAGGATCGAGGTTCGAGATGACCGGCACCGAGGAGCCGACCGCTCCGAGCGAGCCGAAGGTGGAGCAACCGAAGACGTCCGCGGTCGGCTTCCCGGGTATCGGGCACGCGATGCAGTACGCGCTGGAGGAGATGGGTCCGGTGCGCAGTCTGCGCACGCTGACCGCGCTGAACCAGGTCGACGGCTTCGACTGCCCGAGCTGCGCCTGGCCCGACCCGGAGCCCGGACAGCGCAAGACCGCCGAGTTCTGCGAGAACGGTGCCAAGGCGACCGCGTGGGAGGCCACCCGCAAGCGCGCCGACCGGGACTTCTTCGCCACGCACTCCATCGAGCAACTGCGCGGACTCGACGACCATCAGCTGGAGTGGCACGGACGGCTCACCGAGCCGATGTACCTGGCGCCCGGCGCGACGCACTACAGCCCGATCGGCTGGGAGCAGGCGCTGCGCCTCGTCGCCGACCGGCTGCTCGCGCTGCCGGACCCGAACCGCGCGCTGTTCTACACCAGCGGCCGCGCGAGCAACGAGGCCGCGTTCGCCTACCAGCTGCTGGCCCGGCGCCTGGGCACCAACAACCTGCCGGACTGCTCGAACATGTGCCACGAGTCCTCCGGCGCGGCACTGAGCGAGACGATCGGCGTCGGCAAGGGCGTGGTCACCCTCGACGACATCGAGCGGCACGCCGACCTGATCATGATCGCCGGGCAGAACCCGGGAACCAACCACCCGCGCATGCTGACCGCGTTGGAGCACGCCAAGCGGCGCGGCGCCCGCGTCATCGCGATCAACCCCCTGCCGGAGGCCGGCTTCACCCGGTTCCGCAACCCGCAGACCCCGCGCGGCCTGGTCGGGCCCGGCACGCAGATCGCCGACCGGCTGCTGCCGATCCGGGTCAACGGCGACCTGGCCCTGTTCAACGGCCTGAACCGGGTGCTGCTCGAACGCGAGGACGCCGCGCCCGGCACCGTCCTGGACCGCGAGTTCCTCGACCGTTACTGCGACGGGCTGGACGAGGCGAGCGCGCACTGGCGGACCCTGGACTGGCCGCAGATCGAGCGCCTCAGTGGGCTGACACGCAGGCAGATCGAGGAGTGCGCCGACGACGCGATCGCCGCCCGCAGCATCGTGGTGTGCTGGGCGATGGGGCTGACCCAGCACAAGAACGCGGTCGCGACCATCCGCGAGATCGTCAACTTCCTGCTGCTGCGCGGCAACATCGGCCGTCCCGGCGCCGGCCCGTCGCCGATCCGCGGCCACCGCAACGTGCAGGGCGACCGCACGATGGGCATCTGGGAGCAGATGCCGGAGAAGTTCCTCGACGCGCTGCGCGACGAGTTCGGGTTCGAGCCCCCGCGCGAGCACGGAATGGACACGGTCGACTCGATCCGCGCCATGCGCGACGGCAGGGCCGAGGTGTTCGTCGCGCTGGGCGGCAACTTCGCCGCCGCGACCCCGGACACCGCGGTCACCGAGGCCGCCCTGTCCGGATGCGCGCTGACCGTGCACATCGCGACCAAGCTCAACCGCTCGCACGTGTGCCACGGCCGGGAGGCCCTGCTGCTGCCCTGCCTGGGCCGCACCGAGCGCGACCAGCAGGCCGGCGGCGAGCAGTTCGTCACCGTCGAGGACTCGATGAGCATGGTGCACGCCTCCCGCGGCCGGCTGCTGCCGCCCGCTTCGACCGTGCGCAGCGAGATCGCGATCGTCACCGGGCTGGCCGAGGCGATGTTCGGCGAGGACCTCGGCTGGCGCGCGATGCGCGAGGACTACTCCGTCATCCGCAAACACATCGAACACGTCGTCCCCGGCTTCCACGCCTTCGAGGAGCGGGCCCAGAGCCCCGGCGGATTCATGCTGCCGCGCCCGCCGCACGACGCGCGCGTCTTCCCGACGAAGACCGGAAAAGCGCGGCTGACCGTGAACGAGCCGACCGCCGCGCAGGTGCCGGAGGGCTGCCTGCTGCTCCAGACCGTCCGCTCGCACGACCAGTTCAACACGACCGTGTACGGGTACGACGACCGCTACCGCGGAATCCGCGGCGGCCGCCGGGTGGTCTTCGTCAACCCCGCCGACCTGAGCGCGCGCGGCCTGCACGACGGCGACACGGTCGACCTGGTCGGCGTCTGGAAGGACGAGGAGCGCCGCGCCCTCGGCTTCCGCGTGGTCGCCTACCCCACGACCGAGGGCTGCGCGGCGACCTACTTCCCGGAAGCCAACGTCCTGGTACCCCTCGACTCGACGGCCGAGATCAGCAACACCCCGGCGTCCAAGTCCGTCGTCATCCGCCTGGAGGCGAGCAGGTAGCGCGTCCGCGCGCGAAACGCGGGCGGTGTCATCTCGCCAGGCCGGTGAGGTCCGCGTCGACGTCCGCCGGGTCGAGGGGCAGCGTGAGTGAGACCTCGAATCCGCCGTCCGGTCTGCGTCCGGCGGACAGTTCGCCGCCGTAGAGGGCGGCTCGCTCGCGCATGCCGGTCAGTCCGACTCCGGTGCCGCCGTGGTCCGCGGCCTGGGCCGCGGCGGAGCGCGGTGACCGGGACCGCTGGGTCGGGATGGTGGCCGGCCCCTCGTCGGCGATGACCACGCGGACGTGTTCCGGCTCGTATTCGAGCCGCACGTCCACCGGGGAGCCCGGCGCGTGCTTGAGCACGTTGGTCAGCGATTCCTGGACCACGCGGTAGAGGCACAGCTCGATGCCGGCGGGCAGCGGGCGCTGCCGGCCGGCGAGCGTGTACCGGGACGGGGTGCCGGACAGTCCGACCCGCTCGATCAGGACGGGCAGTTGGGCGATGCCCGGTGCGGGCCGGCTGTCCGCCCGCGCGGAGGCCTCGTCGTCGTCCGGTCGCAGCAGGCTGATCAGCCGGCGCAGTTCGGCGAGCCCCTCGCTGCCGACCTCGGAGATGGTGCGCAGCGCCTGGTCGGCGGTCTGCGTATCCGATTCGAGCACGTAGCGCGCCAGACCGGCCTGGACGGCGATGACGGACAGGTGGTGCGCCGTGACGTCGTGCAGTTCGCGTGCGATGCGGATGCGTTCGAGCAGCACCGCGCGCTGCTCGCGGTCGCGCTGCTTGCGCTGGAGTTGCCCGTCGTACTCGGCCATGAGCGTGCGGCTCTGCGTCAGCCTTCCGGCTCCGTCGCCGACGAGCGCGAGGACCAGTACCAGGGCCGCGGTTCCGCGCGCCTCGAACGCCGCGACCAGGACCGTGCACACGGCCAGCACCGTCAGCGGGAAGCGGCGCCGCAGCACGAGTGTCGCGCCGATCGCGACCGGCAGGGCGGCCGCGAGCGCCCAGTAGCGCCATCGGCCGGGCAGCGCGGGGTCCGCCGCGCTGGTCAAGCAGATCCAGGCGACGCCCGCGGTGATGACGAGGTCGATGACGGACGGCGGTATCGAGCCGGCGGCTTTCGCGGTGCCCTGGATGCGGAGCATCGGCCCAAGCTAGTGATCGCGCGGCGGCTTGTCCTCACTTCTCAGGGGGCTTCGCGGCATCCATGGGTAAACCTTTGCGGTATCGCGGCCTACCGCGCGCGGTATACGCCCCGCTCGGACTGTGAACCCCTGGGGAACGCGGCGGACCGCGTCCGGCTGAAACGCTTGAGCGGCGCGGGCCGGGAGCACCGCGCCGAGTGAACGTGCAGAACAGAGCGTGGATGGCAGGCACATGAGGTTCGTCCATCGGGACCGCGGAGTCGACCGGGAGTGGGACGTGCGGCTCGGCCGCCCGGACGCGGCGGTCGCGGAGTTGGCGAGCGCGCTCGGCCTCGGCGCCGGCGGGCTGGTGATCGACGGCAGGCCGGTGCCGGCCGCGGCGCCGTTGGCCGGATCAGGGCTCGTGATGGGATCGCAGGTCGCCGCGCCGTCGACGACGGCTGACGTCGCCGCCGACCCGCCGGGCGAACGATCCGGCGTCCGTACGGGTCCTGATGGTCCGGACTCCGGCCGCCGAGCCTCGGATCGCCCGGACGCCGACCGCACCGCGGCGATGGGTCGCGGCGTGGTCCTGCGGATCATCGGCGGCCTGGACGCCGGCCTGTCCGTGCCGCTGACGCCCGGGCGGGTCACACTCGGACGCGGCGAGGAGGCCGACATCCGCGTCGCCAGCCGCGACGTGTCCCGGCTGCACTGCGAGGTCGAGGTCGCCGACGACGGCCAGGTCATGGTCGCGGATCTCGGATCGCGCAACGGCACGGACGTGAACGGCGTGCGGCTCACGCAGCCGGCCCGCGTCGGCCCGCAGGACGTGGTGTGCGCGGCCGGCCGGGTACTGTTCCGGGTGCTCCCCGTGGACGCGCTCGGCCCTGTGCAGTATGTCGACCCGGCGCGCGAAGCCGGTCCGGGCGGCACCCTGCCGTTCAACCGGGCACCGCGTGTCGCTGCGCCGTCCGCGGCGGCGCTCGTCCGGCTGCCCGAGCCGCCGCGCCGCGCGGAGGGGCAGCCGCTGCGGATATCGGCCCTGCTCATGCCGGTCGTGCTGGCGGGCGTCATGGTGCTGGTGCTCAAAGATGTGGCCTACGCGCTGATCGCGCTGTTCAGCCCCATGATCATGCTGGGCACCATGCTGGAGGACCGCACCAGGGGCAGGGTCGGTTCACGCCGTGGAAGGCGCCAGTACGCGGCCCGGCTGGCCGACGCGCGCGGGCAACTCGGCGCGCGGCGCGCGGAGCAGATCGCCCGGCTCCACGCGCAGGTCCCGGACCTGGCAGAACTCTGCTACCGGGCGACGGAGCCCGGGCTGCGGCTGTGGGAGCGGCGGCGCGGCGCGGCGCACTTCCTCAAGGTCGGCGCCGGACTGGCCGACCAGCGCTGGACACCGCCGGTGGACCGCGGCCGCCGCACCGACGACGAACTCGACGCGACCCTGACCGCGGCGATCGACGCGGCGGCGTACCTGCCGATGGTCCCCGTCGCCATCGACCTCTGCGACGGCGGGGTCGTCGGGCTGGAGGGCGACCGCGCGGCGGCGCTCGCCACGGCGCGCTCGCTGCTGTGCCAGGCGGTCGCCGGAAGCGGTCCGGCCGACGTCGCCGTCGCGCTGTTCGTGGACGAGGACCGGATCGCGGACTGGGACTGGACCAAGTGGCTGCCGCACGGCGCCGATCCGAGGTCCAGGGCGTCACGCCTGGTCGCCGCCGGTGCGGAACGGTGCGAGACGCTGGCGCGCAACCTGCTGTCCGAGTTCGGCGCGGACGCCGGCGAGGCCAAGGGCGCCGGGACGCCGGTGCTGCTCGTCGTGGTCGACGGCGCGACGCTGCTCGAAGGCCGGCCGTGCGCGCTGCGGGATCTGCTCGGCGGTCCGGGCACGCCGGTGGCCGGAATCGTCCTGACCGGGCGGCTGCCGGCGCTGTGCACCGACGTCCTGTCGGTCGCGGCGGACGGCTCCGGACGGTTGCGCCGGGTGGCCTCCGGCGAGTGGATCGACGAGGTCCTGGTGGCCGGCATGACGCGCCACCGCGCCCGCGAGTTGGCCCGTGCGCTGGCCAGGTTCGAGGATCCGGAGCTGAGGGCCGAGGGCGCCGGACTGCCCGACCGGCTGGGCCTGCTGCCGCTGTTGGCGCTGTCCGGACCGCTCGACACGGCGGTCGCCGCGCGCTGGCGGCGCGCCGTCGACACCCTGCGCGTGCGCGCGGTACTCGGCGTGAGCGAGCGCGAGGTGTTCGAGGTCGACCTCGACGACGACGGCCCGCACGCGCTGATCGCGGGCACCACCGGATCGGGCAAGAGCGAGCTTCTCCGAACCCTGATCGCGAGCATGGCGGTCGGCGCCGACCCGGAACACCTGACCTTCGCGCTGGTGGACTACAAGGGCGGCGGGGCGCTGGACGAGTGCGCGCGGCTGCCGCACACCGTCGGACTGGTGACAGACCTCGACGAACAGCTCGGCGAGCGGGCGCTGCGCTGCCTGGAGGCCGAACTGCGCCACCGCGAGCATGCCCTGCGCGGCGTCGGAATGGGCCACGTGCGCGACTACCAGCGGCTGCGCGACACCCAGCGCCCCGATCTGGAGCCGATGCCCCGGCTCGTGGTGGTGATCGACGAGTTCGCCACCCTGGTCAAGGCGCTGCCGGACTTCGTCGACGCGCTGGTCAGCATCGCCCAGCGCGGGCGCAGCCTCGGCATGCACCTGGTGATGGCGACCCAGCGGCCGTCCGGCTCGGTCAGCGACGCGATCAAGAACAACGTCAAGCTGCGCCTGGCGCTGCGGCTGGAGAGCGCCGCCGACTCGCAGGACGTGATCGACTCGCCGGCCGCCGCCTCGATCGGCAGCAGGCAGTGGGGCCGCGGTTTCTACCGGGTCAGCGCGAGCGAGGTGCTTCCCGTGCAGACCGCGCTGTCGACCGGCGTGACCCGCGCGGCGGCCGCGGGCGGCCTGACGCTGCTGCCGTTCCGGTTGACCTCCGGCGACCGCGCGGGACTCGACCCGGCCGACTCCGGGTCGCCGGTACCCGACGACGGCACGCCGACCGACCTGGCCCGCCTGGTCGACGCGGCGCGGAAGGCGAGCGCCGCGGCCGGGATCGGCCGGCCGCGCAGCCCGTGGCCGGACCCGCTGCCGGCCACGGTCGCGCTGCCCGCGCTCGGCGCCGCGACGCGCGGCCTGCAGACGGACGCGGTCGGCCTGCCCGCGTTCGCCCTGGCCGACGACCCGGACCGCCAGGCGCGGTACCCGGTCGGCTGGGATCCGGCCGCGGGAAACCTGCTGATCTACGGCGTGGTCGGCGCCGGAGTGTCCACCGCGCTGGCCGCGCTGACCCTCGCGCAGGCCGCGGCGCTGGGGCCGGACCGCCTGCACGTGTACGTGCTCGATATGGGCTCAGGCGACCTCGCGCCGCTGGCGCGCCTGCCGCACACCGGCGCCTACGTCGGCCCCGCCGAGCGGGCCCGGCAGATCCGGCTGATCAGGCTGCTGCGACGCGAGCTGGACCTGCGCAAGGCGGGCGGCGCGGTGCGGGAGGCGGCGGCGCCGTCGCCGGCCCGGTGGCTGGTGCTGATCGACAACGTCGGCTCGCTGCGATCCGAGCTCGAAAAGGACTTCGCCGGACTGGGCGTCCTCGACGAGCTGGAGCGGATCTTCGCGGACGGTCCCGCGGTCGGCCTGCACATCGTGGCCACCGGTGACCGCGCCGGCGCGATCCCGGGCGCCTGGTCGGCGCTGAGCCGGCAGAAACTGCTGATGCGCCTGGCCGAACCGGGCGAATACGGCAGCTTCGACGTGCCGCGCAACGCGGTGCCCGGATACGTGCCGGGCCGGGCCCTGGTCGCCGCGACCCGGCAGGTCGTGCAGATCGGCTATCCGGGGGCCGACCCGGCCGCCATGGTCGCCGAGGTCGCGCGGCTCTGGCCGGGCATGGGCCGCACGGCGCCGCCCGTCGTGCTGCTGCCGGACCGGATCACCGCCGACCAGTTGTCGGCGTCCGGCGCCACGGCCGCGACCGGCGCGGAACCGTGGTCCGTCCCGGTCGGATTCGCCGACAGCAGCCTGGCGCCGGCCGCGCTGAGGCTGTACGAGCACGAACACGCCCTGATCGCCGGGCCGCCCCGGTCCGGCCGAAGCAGCGCCCTGATGGCCATTGCCGCCACGGTGCTGGCCGGGATCGATCCGCCGACCGTCGTGGCGTTCGCCCCGCGCCGCTCGCCGGTGCGCGGGCTGCCCGCCCCGGTGCTCGTGTGCACCGACTACGCAGAGCTCGAAAACACCCTCGGGCCGATCGGCGGCAGGACTCTGCTTCTGGTTGACGACGCGGACACGGTCCCCGACACCTTCGGCGTGCTCGACCGCTGGATCACCAAGTCCGGCGCCGGGCGGCACCTGATCGCGGCCGGGCGCAACGACGGCGTCCGCCGCCAGTACGGCATGTGGACGCAGAAGGTGCGCGACGGCCGCTGCGGCGTGCTGCTCGTGCCAGACCACGAACTCGACGGCGACCTGCTCGGCGCCGCATTGCCGCGCCAGCACCGGATGGCCCCGGTGCCGGGCCGGGGCTACCTGGTGTCCGACGGCGCGCTCGACGGTGTGCAACTGGCGCTGCCGCCGTACAACGAGCGCGGTAGTGAGGAATTCAACCGTTCGTTAGACGACCGATGAGGCGGACCGGCCTAGCGTTCTCTACTGCGCGGCCGGTGAGAGCGATTCGGCACCCCGGCGGCACCAGACGAGACGGACCCGCACGGGTCCGCGGAACCAACGAGGATACGGAGCGGCATCATGACCGACGGAACCGTCAAAGTCACAGCCGAGGCACACGTCCACATCACCCAGCTGCTCAACCTCCTTCAGGGGCCGATGAACGACGTGCTGGCCCAGATCACCTCGCACGGCACCGCGCTGAGCGACCCCAACATCTGGGCCGGCCCGGCGGCCTCGACCTTCAGCAACGTCATCTGGCCGCAGGCGCAGAGCCAGCTGAGCCAGCTGACCGGTTCGCTCGGCGGGCTCCAGCAGCAGGTCTCGGGCATCCTCAACAACATCACCCAGGCCGGCTCGGGCCTCCCGCTCGGCGGCCTGCCGCAGGTCGGCGCCCTGCCCCTCAACGGTCTGCCGCTCAACGGCCTGCCCGTCAGCGGCCTTCCGGTCAACGGCCTGTGAGTCGGCGCCCCGGCGATCTCAGAGAACTGAACAGACGGCACTAGCCCGACGAAGGCGGTGGCGAGGCGGCACGGATCGTACGTGCCGCCACGCCACCGCCCGGACGCGGTTGTACGACAAGGACGGAAGCGCGAGTCATGACAGGCCGTAGTGCATCGACGGACTCCGGGCCGGGACCGAACCCGCCCGTGGACGCGACCGAGTCGGTCCCCGGCTACCGGGAGCTGGCGCGGATCGGGCACGGCGGTTTCAGCGTCGTGTACCGGGCGGTGCAGGAGTCCTTCGGGCGCGCCGTGGCCGTCAAGGTGCTGAACGTCGGCCCGGACCAGGACGTGCGCCGCCGCTTCGAGCGCGAGGTCCGGCTGGCCGGACGGCTGAGCGGGCACCCGCACGTGGTGACCGTGCTGGACACCGGCACGACGGCGTCGGGCCGCCCGTACCTGGCGATGGACCTGTACGACGGCGGCTCACTCAAGGACCGGCTGAGGCGCTCCGGTCCGCTGTCCCCGGCCGAGACCGCGGTGACCGGCGCGAAGATCGCCGACGCGCTGGCGGCCGCGCACTCGCTCGGCGTGCTGCACCGGGACGTGAAGCCGAACAACATCCTGATCTCGCGCTTCGGCGAACCCGCGCTGGCCGACTTCGGCGTGTCCTGCCTGCTGGATTCGAGCTCCTCGGCGTCGGTGCTCGACGTGTTCTCCCCGCAGCACGCGGCGCCCGAGCTGATGACGCGCGGCGTGCTGACCGAGTCCTCTGACATCTACGCGCTCGGCTCGACGCTCTACCAGCTGCTCACCGGGCAGCCTCCGTTCGGCGGCGAGGGCCGGGACGTGCGCTCGATCATGTGGCGGGCGGTGAGCGAGCCGGCTCCGCGGCCGCAGTGCCCCGAACTGCCGGGGCTGGCCGACGCGATCACGCGCGCGATGGCGAAGGAGCCGTACGAGCGCTTCGCGGACGCCGCCGAGTTCGCCCGGACACTGCGGGCCCTGATTCCGGACGGCGCGCCGTCCGTCCTGGCGGTGTCCGCCCCGGCCGAAACGCGCTCGACCGCCGCGGCCGCCGCCGTCGACGCGCTGCTGGAGACCTCCTTCGGCCGCAAGCCGGAAACCGACGGACCAGACCCCGACGCCGCCCTCGATTCCGACCCCGAGCCGGACACCGAGTCGACCGGCCGGCAGCGCGGCTCAGACGAGACCATGGTGCGTCCGGACCGCGCCGACCCCGCCGCCCGCCCCTCTCTCGCCACAAGCGGTACCCATGAACGCGGCGACGATACCGACGAGCGCGCGAGCAGGATCCGACGCGCGAGGAAGCCCTTAGCCATCGCGGCAGTCGCCCTCCTGCTCGGCGCGGGGACCTGGGCGCTGCTGGCAGCACAGGGCCCAGCTACCGGCTCACCCACGACCGCCCCCTCGCACGGCTCGCGGAACACCGCGGCCGCGTACGTCGCGCCGAGCCAGTCGGGCGGACGGCCCACGGTAACCGCCACGCTGACGTCGGGGCGCAACACCGGATCCTCCGGACTCACCGGCGCGACGACACCCAAGAACGCGCACTCGAAGGCGGCGTCGAGTATCCCGACCTCGCCGAATTCGACCGCGACCTCAACCTCGACCGGTTCCCTGCTCTCGCTGCCCGGGACGTATCACCGGCTCAAGAACGCGCGGACCGGCAACTGCCTGGCACAGCCGGCCGGCAGCTCGGCCGCCCAAGAGGCCTGCGCGGCGGACCCGGCCGAGGGCTGGCAGTACTCGCTGTCGCTGACCAAGCTGCTGTCCGTCGACGAGTACGAACTGGTCAGCCAGCGCAGCGGCCTGTGCCTCACCGGCGACGCGGACGGGACGGTCGCCGCGAAGGCCTGCGACGGCGGTTCCGCGCAGCTGTGGTCAAAGGTCGGTCAGGGTTCGAGCAAAGAGTTACAAAATGCCGGTGACAGCCAGTGTCTCCGAGCGGCCGGCGCCGTTGTCTCTCGCGGACCGTGCAGCACCAGCGACAGCGCGGACCTCTGGAACGACGCGGCCGCGTGACGGGCGCTAGGGAACGGCGGCATCTGCATGGTCAAGGTCCTGATCGCCGACGATCAGATACTGATCCGCGCCGGGATAGCGGCGATCCTGCGGGCCGCGCCCGGCTATGAGGTGGTCGGCGAGGCCGAGGACGGTGAACAGGCCGTCACCATGGCCGAGCTGACCGGCCCCGACGTGGTGCTGATGGACATCCGGATGCCCGAGGCTGACGGCATCGCCGCCACCCGCCGCATCCTCGGCGCTGGACGGGAAAATCCCCCGCGCATCCTCATCCTGACCACCTTCGACCTCGACGAGTACGTCTACAAGGCGCTGCGGGCCGGCGCGAGCGGCTTCGTCCTCAAGGACACCCCGCCGGAGCGCCTGCTCGCCGCGCTCAAGGCGGTGGCGGACGGCGACACGCTGTTCTCCCCGACCGTCACGCGCCGCCTGGTCCAGGCCTACTGCGCCGCCGAGGGCGGCCTCGTCCCGGGCTCAGCCGCCGCGACCGCCGCCACTGCCACCACCACCACCACCACCACCACC
>JBOHCW010000241.1:0-13862 GCA_050725375.1 Actinocrinis sp.
GAGCGGGACAGCTCCCGTCAACCGGCAGCGACCCAGCCGTGGTCTGAGCCCGACCGGCGCATCGCCATCGTCGGCATGTCCGGACGGTTCCCCGGCGCCGGCAACGTCGGCGAGTTCTGGCACAACCTCTGCGAGGGCGTCGAATCGATCACCTTCTTCTCACCTGAGGAGCTGATCGAGGCCGGCGTCGAACCCGATACCCTTCGCGATCCCGCCTACGTGCCCGCCCGCCCGATCCTCGACGACGTCGCCGGGTTTGACGCAGGGTTCTTCGGCATCAGCCCGCGCATGGCGGCGCTGACCGATCCGCAGCAGCGCCTCTTCCTCGAAGTCTGTTGGGAGGCGCTGGAACAGGCCGGCTACTGCCGCCCTGAGCACCGCGGCCGCGTCGGCGTGTACGGCGGCACCCACATCAGCACCTATCTGCTCGGCATCCGCGATCGGCTCGGCGAGGACGTGAGCCAGTTCGAGATCGCGATGGGCAACGAGAAGGACGCGCTCACCACCACGGTCTCGTACCTGTTCGACCTGCACGGACCAAGCGTCGCCGTACAGACCTTCTGCTCGACCTCGCTGGTGGCCACGCACCTGGCGGTGCGCGCGCTGCGCGACGGCGACTGTGAAATGGCGCTGGCCGGAGGAGTCTCCATCCGGGTGCCCGACAAGCGCGGGCACCGCTACGAGGAAGGCGGCATGGAGTCTCCCGACGGCCACGTGCGTACCTTCGACGCCAAGGCCCGCGGTGCGATGTTCGGCGATGGAGCGGCGGTCGTCCTGCTCAAGCGGCTCTCTGACGCACTGCGCGACGGCGACCACGTCTGGGGCGTCATCCGCGGCTCCGCGATGAACAACGACGGCGGGCTCAAGGTCGGCTACACCGCGCCCAGCCTGGTCGGCCAGGCCAAGGTGGTGGCCGAGGCGATGGCCGACGCCGGGGTGCGCGCGGAGCAGATCGGCTACGTCGAGGCGCACGGCAGTGGCACGCGGCTCGGCGACCCCATCGAAGTGGCCGCGCTTACCCGCGCGTTCGGCCCGACGCCGACCCGGCAGTACTGCCCGATCGGTTCGGTGAAGACCAATGTCGGGCACCTCGACCGGGCCGCGGGAGCCGCCGGCCTCATCAAGGCGACGTTGGCCGCGCGCGAGGGCCTGATCCCGCCGACGCTGCACTTCACCGCACCGAACCCGGAGATCGACTTCGCCGACAGCCCGTTCTACGTCAACAACCGGCTCCAGACCTGGGCCGCGCCAGACGGAGAACCACGCATCGCCGGCCTCAACTCGCTCGGCATGGGAGGCACCAACGTGCACGTCGTCGTTGAAGAACCGCCGCGCCGTCCGGCCTCCCGCCAGGACGACCCCGCCACCTCCCGCCGCTACCAAGTCCTGCCCCTGTCCGCGCGCTCCGAGGCGGCGGCCGACGACTCCTGCCGCCGCCTCGGCGACCACCTCGCGGCCCACCCGGACACACGGCTCGCCGATGTCGCGTACACCCTCCAGGTCGGCCGCAAGACCTTCGAGCACCGCCGCACCGCAGTGGTCTCACAGCTCGACGCCGCCATCAGCATCCTGAACCGAGCGGACGGCGCCGCCCCTGCCTCCCGGGTCGAGACGGCGCAGGAACGTCCGGTGGCATTCCTGCTCGCGGGCGTGGGGGAGCAGTACCCGGGCATGGTCGGGGAGCTTTACCGGCGCGAACCGGCGTTCCGCGCCCGACTCGACGACTGCATCAGCCGAATCGCTTCGGCACTACGCGCGGAGAGCACCGACTCGCCGGACCTGGCCGCACTCGCCGATCAGCTCACCGACCTGCTCGCCGGGCCGCGAGGCGGCGGCGCCAGCTTGGCCGCGCTGCTCGGGCGGGCCACCGAATCCGACCCGCGCGCCGAGGCCCTGCAACGTACTGAGATCGTCCAGCCGCTCATGTTCGCTGTCGATTACGCGCTCGCGGCCACCCTCATGGACTGGGGTCTGCACCCCGCCGCGATGCTCGGCTACAGCCTCGGCGAATACGTCGCCGCTTGCCTGGCCGGAGTGCTCTCCCTCGGTGACGCGATCGCTCTCGTCGTGCACCGCGCCACGCTGATCTCAGGCGTCGAGCGCGGAGCGATGGCCGCCGTGTCCCTCAGTGCCGAGGAACTGCGCGACCGCTTCCGGATCCAGGAACGAGGCCTGGACATCGCCGCGATCAACGGCCCGCAGACCGTCGTTGTCGCCGGTCCGGGGGCCGAGATGGACGCGCTGCTCGGCGAACTGCGGCAGGCCGAGATCGCGTGCCGTCCGCTGCAAACCACGCACGCCTTCCACTCCCGCATGCTCGTCCAGGTCGCCGCGCCGCTCACCGACTGGATCGCGGCGAACATCAGCCTCGATCCGCCGAAGCTGCCGTACCTGTCCAACGTGACTGGACGTCAGGCCGACCCGGCTCTGGTGCGCGACCCGGCTTACTGGGCCCGGCACATGTGCGAGACCGTGCAGTTCGCGGCCGCAGCCGACGCGCTGCTCGCCGATCCCGAGCTCGCACTGGTCGAGATCGGCCCCGGCCCCTCCCTCGGCGCGCTGATCCGCGCGGCCGGCTGCCCCCCGCAGCGCTGGCCGCTGATCACCACGACGCTCCCAGCGGGCACCGACCAGCGCCCGGCCGACGAGACGCTCGCGGACTGCCTCGCCCGGCTCTGGCTGCTCGGGGCCGAAATCGACTGGGCCGCGTACCACGGCAGGCGCGAAGGCTCGCCGCACGTGTATGCGGGCGCCGCACCTGGCCGCATACCGCTGCCCACCTATCCCTTCCAGCGGCAGAAGTACTGGATCGAGCCCAGCGCGCCATCCGTGCGCGGCGCCGCCGCGACCTCGGACGCGGCCATCCCCGCCGAAGGCACCGGCACGCTGTCCGACGTAGGCCGCATCCCGCGGCTTCCGGAGGAACAGTGGCTCCACCTGCCGGTTTGGCGCCAACTCCCGGCCACCCCGGCCGCCGAACAGCAATCCGGCTCCTGGCTGGTGTTCGCCCGCGAAGGCGCCGCCGACCGCGTGCTCGCCGAACTGCGCGGCGCCGCCGCCCGGACCGGAGCGAGCGTCACCGTCGTGCGGCCCGCGACGGCCTATTCGGCCGGGCCGGACGGCTACACGCTGCGGCCCGGAAGCACCGACGACGCGCTGAACCTGCTGCGCGGTCTGCGCGCCGGTGCGGGATGGCCGGAACGCATCGTGCACTTGTGGACGCTCGACGAGCCGGGCACCGCCGAAACGGCAGCGGTCGCCGCGGCCCGCGAAGATGACGACGGCGGCTCCGGCTACAGCGAAGAACCCGGCCACGACTACGAGGACGCGGCGACCGTGGCGCTCGGCCTGCACACCCTCGTCGCCCTCGCCCGCGCGGCAGGGGAACTCGGCATGGAGGGCTGGGCGCTGGACATCGTCACCTCGGGCGCCTACGACGTGCTCGGCGGCGGTGAAGTGCGGCCGGCGGCCGCCACCCTGGTCGGCCCGGCCCTCGTCATCCCGCTTGAATACCCCTCGGTCAGCACGCGCCTCATCGACGCGGAGCAGCGCACCGAACCCGCCGCGATCGTCGCCGAACTGCGCCGGTCGCGGACCGAGCGGACCATCGCGCTGCGCGGCGCCCGGCGCTGGGCCTGCGACTACCAGAGCGTGACAGCGCCTGATATCGCAGCACCCGCCATCGCAGGGCCCGACGTCGTAAACGACACCCCCGGTGTCCACGACGCTCCCAGTGCCCACCTACGCCACCTACGCGACGGTGGCGTCTACCTGATCACCGGCGGCCTCGGCGGCCTCGGCCTCGCCATGGCCGAGCGCCTGGCCCGCGCGTGCCGCGCGAAGCTGGTCCTGTTCGGCCGCAGCGGATTGCCGCCGCGCGAGCGCTGGGAAGCCATCGCCTCCGGTGCCGAGACAGTAGACGAGAGCGTCCGCGGCCGGGTGGCGCGCACCCTCGAGATCGTCGCGCTCGGCGGCGAGATCGAGATCGTGGTCGGCGACATCACCGACCCGCGCGACGCGCGCCGGGCCGTCGAGCAGGCACACGCCAGATTCGGCGCTCTGCACGGCGTGCTGCACGCCGCGGGCGTGCCCGGCATCGGCCTGATCCAGTTCAAGCGGCCTGAGGACGGCGAACTGGTGCTCGCGCCCAAGGTGGCCGGCACCCGCGCGCTGGCCCGCGCGCTGCGGCTGGGCGCACCCGACGAGGTCGCGCTCGATTTCCTCGCGCTGTTCTCCTCGGTGACCTCGGCCACCGGCGGCGGTCCCGGCCAGGTGGACTACTGCGCCGCGAACGCCTTCCTCGACGCCTTCGCCACCGCCTGGTCCACCCCCGATCGCAGGGTCCTGTCAGTCGACTGGGGCGAGTGGGTGTGGAACGCCTGGGACGAGGGTCTCGGCGGCTTCGACGACGGCCTGCGCTCCTTCTTCCGCGAACACCGCGCCGCCTTCGGCATCTCCTTCGACGAGGGCTGGCGGACCCTGCTGCGGGCCCTCGGCAGCGGCGAGCCGCAGGTCTTCGCCTCGACTCAGGACCTGTCGGCCATGGTGCGGCTCAGCGCCGGATTCACCGTGGACGCCGCGCTCGCCCCGGCCGGCGGCCAGGCAATGGATCGCCATCCCCGTCCGGACCTGGTGACGCCCTATCAGGAACCGTCCGGCGACACCGAGGAGGCGATCGCCGCCCTGTGGGCCGAATCGCTCAAGCTCGACCGGATCGGCGCGCTGGACAACTTCTTCGAACTGGGCGGCAACTCGCTGCTCGGAATCAACCTGCTGGGCGCCCTGCGCCGCGCATTCACCGACGCCGAGCTGCCCCCGCACATCCTGCACCAGGCACCCACCGTCGCGGCGCTCGCCGAGATCGTCGACGCGGGAGCCGGCGGCGCGGCCGAGCCCGCGCCCCGGGAGGAGGAAGCGCAGGCGCAGGCGGAGCTGCGCCGCTCCGCCCTCAAAGCGGCGGCCGCGCGCCGCCGCAGGCGCTGACCAGCAACACCCGGCCACCTAGCCGCAGCCGCAGGCGCAGCCACGCGGCCAAAGTCACGCATCGCATGCAGCACCCAGCACCACCGAGACAGAACGGAGAGGTCATGACAGTCATCGGCGTCATCGGCGCCGGCGTCATGGGCGTCGGGGTCGCGCAGAACCTGGCCCAGTGCGGCCACGAGGTGATCCTGGTCGACAAGCAGGAGTCGATCCTCGACGAGGCCCGTGCCGCCATCGCCCGCAACTGCCGGCTCAGCCGGCTGACCGGCGGACCGGCCCTCGACCCGGACGAGGTGCTGGCGCGCATCAGCACCGCGGTCGGCGTCGAGGCGGTCGCGAAGGCCGAGTTCGTCATCGAGAACGTCACCGAGAACTGGCAGATCAAGCGCGAGGTGCACGAAGCACTCGACGCCGTCTGCGACCCGGCGGCGATCATCGTCGTCAACACCTCGGCGATCCCGATCACCAAGGTCGGCTCGGTCGGCAAGCATCCTGAGCGCGTGGTCGGCGTGCACTTCATGAACCCGGTGCCCGCCAAGCCGGTGGTCGAGCTGATCCCCGGCTTCCACACCTCGCCGCAGGTCGTCGAGCGCACCCGGGAAATGCTCGCCGGCATCGGCAAGCGCGCCGTGGACGTCAAGGACTCCTCCGGCTTCGTCTCCAACAGGGTCCTGATGCTCACGGTGAACGAGGCCGCCTATCTGGTCCACGAGGGCGTCGCCACCGCCGCGGCTGTGGACGAGGTCTTCCGCGGCTGCTTCGGGCATCCCATGGGCCCGCTGGAGACCGCTGACCTGATCGGCGTCGACACGATCCTCTACAGCGTCGAAGTGCTTTACGAGCACTACGCCGACAGCAAGTACCGGCCGTGCCCGCTGCTCAAGCAGATGACCGACGCCGGACTGCACGGCCGGAAGACCGGCCGTGGCTTCTACACCTACGAAAGCTGAGGCGAGCACCATGGCAGAGACCGTCGACGGCCGGATCCTTGAGTTCATCGAGGGCCGGTTCCCGCAGGCCGGGATCGAACCCGGCCAGGACATCTTCTCACTCGGCTACATCAACTCCCTGTTCGCGATGGAGCTGGTGATGTTCCTCGAGAAGACGTTCGGGTTCACCCTCCCCAACGACGAGCTGCGGATCGAGAACTTCCGCACCGTCGAGGCGATGACCGCGCTCGTGGGCCGGTGCCGGTCCACGGTCGCGGTCGGGTAACGCGGTGACACCGGCCGGAACGGCGGCCCTGCCGAGGGCCGCCGTCGCGGTGGACCGGGCGTCGGCGCGGGTGTTCGTACGCGAGCACATCGCGCCGCATGCCGACGCCTGGGATCGGCAGGGCGCGATCCCCGAGGAGACGCTGGAGCAGATCGGCGAGGCCGGCTTGTGGGCGCCGTTCCTGCCGATCGATCTGGGCGGGCGCGGCCTGGACATGGTCACGCTCGGCGAGATCCACGAGGAGGTCGGGCGTGGCTGCTCCTCGGTGCGCAGCCTGCTGACCGTGCACACGATGCTCAGCTGGGCGCTCAACCGCTGGGGCAGCCCGGAGCAGTTGGAGCAGTGGGCTGAGGACCTGGCCGCGGGACGCGTTCTCGGCGCCTTCTGCCTGTCCGAGCCCGGGGCGGGCAGCGACGCCGCGGGAATCACGACGACGGCCACCCCGCATCGCGGCGGCTGGCTGCTGCGCGGCACGAAGAAGTGGACCACCAGCGGGCAGCGCGCCGATCTGTTCCTCGTCTTCGCGCGCACCGAGTCAAGCATCGTCGCGCTGCTCGTGCCGCGCACGACGCCCGGCGTGCGGGTGACGCCCATCCACGACATGCTCGGCACCCGGGCCTCGATGCTCGCCGAGATCGAGTTCGATGACGTCGCGCTCGGTCCGGAGGCGCTGCTCGGGCCGAGCGCCTTCGCCGCGGGCATGGTGCTCACCGGCACGCTCGACCTCGGCCGGTACAGCGTCGCGTGCGGATCGGTCGGCCTGATCCAGGCCAGCCTGGACGCGAGCACCGCCTACGCGAACGAACGCGCGGTCGGCGGCACGCTGCTGCGCGACATGCAGCTGATCCGGGCCAAGCTGTCCGACATGGTCACCGACGTGCGCGCGGCTCGGCTGCTGTGCGCCGAGGCCGGCCGGCTCAAGGACGCCGGGGACCCGGCGACCATCATGGCGACCTGGGTGGCGAAGTACTTCGCCTCCACCGCCGCCGCCAGGCACTGCGCCGAGGCGGTGCAGATCCACGGGGCGAACGGGTGCAGCCCGCACTACCCGGTGGCCCGCTACTACCGGGATGCGAAGGTGATGGAGATCATCGAGGGCAGCACCGAGATTCAGCGCACGACCATCGCCGGCGAGGCTTTCCGGGAGTGGGCGCCGTGAGCCAGGTCATCGAAGCAGAGATCGAAACAACGATCGAACCAGAGACCGAAGCGGAAGTCGTATCCGCGGTCGCGCCGACACTGCCCACTGCGCCCGCGAAACCGGCGCAGGGCCGGATCAAATGCGTGGTCTGGGACCTGGACAACACCCTGTGGGACGGCGTCCTGCTCGAGGACGGCGAGGTCACGGTGCGCCCGGCGGTCGTCGAGCACATCCGGCGGCTCGACGCGATGGGCGTGCTGCACTCCGTCGCCAGCAAGAACGATCCGGAGACGGCGCTGGAGAAACTGCGCGCCCTCGGCCTCGAGGAGTGGTTCCTCTACCCGCGCATCGGCTGGAACGCCAAGTCGGAGTCGATCAAGCAGATCGCGGCGAAGTTGAACCTCGGCCTAGACGCCTTCGCGTTCGTCGACGACCAGCCTTTCGAGCTGGCCGAGGTCGGGCACGAGCTGCCGCAGGTCACCTGCGTCGACGCGGCCGAGATCGACGGGGTGCTTACCCGGCCGGAATTCAGTCCCCGGTTCGTCTCGGACGAGTCGTCGCAGCGGCGCGCGATGTATCGCAGCCAGCTGACCCGCGACGAGGTGGAGGCGCAGTTCGTCGGCACCGGCGAGGAGTTCCTCGCCAGCCTGGAGATGACCTTCACCATCGCGCCGGCGCGGCGCGAGGACCTCCAGCGCGCCGAAGAGCTGACCATCCGCACCAACCAGCTCAACTCCACCGGCCGCACCTACTCCTACGACGAGTTGGACGCTCTGCGCGAGTCGCCCGACCACCTGCTGCTGGTGGCGACGCTGACCGACCGGTTCGGCTCCTACGGCAAGATCGGCCTGGCGCTGGTGCAGAAGGGCGAGCCCGACTGGCATCTCAATATGCTGCTGATGTCGTGCCGGGTGATGTCACGCGGCGTCGGCTCCGTGCTGCTCGGCTACATCATGCGCCGCGCGCACCAGGCCGCGGCGGGGTTGCGCGCCGACATGGTGGAGACCGGGCGCAACCGGATGATGCAGATCACCTACGCGTTCAGTGGATTCCGCGAAGTGGAGCGAGACGGCGCGCACGTTGTGCTGGCCGTGGACCCCTCCACCGCTCAGGAGCCGCCGGCTTACGTCACCTTGGTGGTGGAGGAAGAGTGACCATCACCACTGTCACCGCCCCCGCCCCCGCTGCCACCACCGCTACGGGCACCGATGTGTCCGCCGCTCTGGACAAGTGGTTCCCGTTCCAGGTCCCGGAAGGTGACATCCGGCTGTACTGCCTGCCCCACGCGGGCGGTTCGGCCTCGACGTACCGGGCGTGGACCGGCCGGGCCGGCCGGGCGGCGATCTGCCCGGTCCAGCCCGGAGGCCGGGAGACCCGGCTGCGCGACACTCCGCACCGGCTGATGGAACCGCTCGTCGCCGAACTGGCGGACGCGATCCTCGCCCGCGAGGGCGGGGGCGGGCGCGGCGCGGGCCGGTACGCGGTCTACGGGCACAGCCTCGGCGCGCTCGTCGGCTTCGAGCTGCTGCGGGAGATCCGCCGCCGCGGTGGCCCGGACCCGGTGCACTTCATTGTCTCCGGCTGCTCGGCTCCGCAGCTGAGCAGCGGCGAGACGGTACGGGTCTCCGAGCTGTCCGACGCCGAGATCGTGGATCTGCTGCGGCGCCTCGGCGGCACGCCCGGCTGGATGCTGGCCGACCCGACCGTGCTGCGGATGATCCTGCCTCCGTTCCGCGCCGACTTCAGCGTCAAGGAGAACTACCGCTACGAGCCGCAGCCGCCGCTCGACGTGCCGATCACCGCCCTGGCCGCCACGGACGATCCGCGCGCCGACGCCGAGTCGGTGTCCGGGTGGCGCGACCAGACCACGCGGCGCTTCGAGCAGCATCTGTTCACCGGCGGCCACTTCGCGGTGCTCGAACAGCCGAACCTGACGCACGCCTATATCAGGGCCGCGCTGAAAGAGCACTGATCAGCCGGACCGACACCGACGAGCACGATGCGCCGCGACCGGTCAGGTCGCGGCGCATCGCGTCGTTCAGGACCGCTTCGAGACCGGCACGACGTAGCGGTTGTAGACCAGATCCCGCAGAACGTCGTCGCCGCCCTCGACGATCGAGACATACCGCATGTCGCGCACCAGCTTGCCGATGATCGACTCGTGCGTGTATCCCAGGCCCCCGAACATCTCCGAGGCCGCGGCCGCGATCTGCCATCCAGCCTGGCCGCAGAACATCTTCGCGGTAAGCGCGGACTTGAGCGACCCCTGCCGCATGAACTCTTCGGCGGCGTCGGGGCGCGCGGCCACCTCGTCGTAGTCGCGGGCTGCCGCGAGGCACTGGTTGGCCATCACGTCGATCTGCATCTCGAACTGGCCGAGCCGGCTCGCGAAGATCGCGTTCGAGGCGAGCGCCGCGCCCTTGACCGACTTGGTCTTGCCGTAGTCCATGCACAGGTCGCGGATGCGGCGCGCGATCCCGAGCCCAGTGGCCGCGATCAGAATCCGGCTGGTGTTCAGACCGATCTCCAGCAGCCGCAGCCCGTGACCGCGCAGCGCATTCTCGGCAGGCACCCGGCAGCCGCGCAGCGCCACCTGATACGTCGCGGATGAGCGCAAGCCGATCACGTCCCAGCGCTTCTCGACGGTCACGCCGGGTGTCTCTCGCGGCACTACCACCGCCAGGTACTGGTCCGGATCGTCGGCGGAGCGCGCGATGACCACGAGGAACTGGGCGAAGTCGGTGTCGGTCGAGAACGCCTTGGCGCCGTCGAGCACCAGCCAGTCGCCGTCGCGGCGCACCGTCGTGCCGATGCGCGCCAGTTCGCTGCCCGCCTCGTGCTCGCTGCCGAGCGTCGCGGCGAACCCGTCCTCGGCCGCCATTCTGGAGAGGAACCGCTCCTTGACATTCTCAGCGCCGTACCAGGTGACCATGCTCGTCGTCAGCACCGGAATGAACAGGGTGAAGGCCACGCCGGCGTCCCCGTAGGCGAGGGCCGCCACGATCCGCACGCTCTCCTCGAGGGAGAGGCCCAGGCCGCCGTGCTCCTTGGGCAGCCACCAGTTCATCAGCCCGGTCTCGGCGAACCGGCCGTACAGCGGCAGCGGCGCCTCGGCGAGCGAGTCGAGCTGCGATTCGCGGCCCAGCAGCTCGCGCCGCACGAAGCCGTTGACATCGCGGAGGTATTCGGGTTCTCTCATGGGTTCCCTCCCTGGCTGGTTTGCGCGGTCTGGATGTTTCGCGCCGCCTCTGGGGCCAGGCCGGCGCACAGCAGGCGCACGGTCGGCTGCTCGATCAGCGCGGTCACCGGCAGCGCGGCGCCGAGTTCGGCGCCGACGCGCTGGGCGAGCCGCACGGCGGTCATCGAGCGGCCGCCGAGCTCGAAGAAGTTGTCGTCCACGCCGACCCGCTCCAGGCCGAGCGCCTGCGCCCACAGCCGCGCGACCGTCTCCTCGGTGCCGGCCGACGGCTCGACGAACGCGGTCGCGAGCGCGGGACGCGGCCGCAGCCCTCCGTTGTTGGCGCCGGTGTCAGTATTCGATGAGGTGGCGGATGGTGAACTGGACGCGGACCTGGCTGTGACTGCGAGGGCTGACGCGTCGCGCGGCGTAGGTGTTTCCGGGCCGCGCAGGAGCCAAGACTCGGTCCCGCGCACCGCACGTGGCCCCTCGTTCCGGCAGATCGACGCGGCCAGCACCAGATCGATGTCCGCGTCGTCGGCCGCGTCGATGTGCCGACAGGCGACCATCCCGCCGCCGGTCTGATCGATGCTTGAGGCCAAGGCCGCGAGTGCGGCGTGCTCCGGGTGCTCGGGGTCCGCGCCGGTGACGCTTACGGCCGCCGACGTCAGCAGCGTGACATCGATCGCCGGCGGCTCCTCGCCGTGCTCGGCGAATGCCGACTCGTACTCGGCCAGCGCCCGCGCGAGGGCGACGGCGCCGCGCACGCCCCGGACCTGCTCCGCCTCGAAGCGCTCGAGTCCGCAAGCAGCCGGGGAGGCGAGGCTCAGCGCGTGCACGATCGTTCGCGGTACGACCAGCATCGTGCGCAGCAGCTCGGACAGAGCGGCGGGGTCGGCAGGTGACACGGTCAGCTCGCCGCTGTCCTGCTCGCGGAAACCTTCACCCGGCCGCGCGACAAAGACCTCCGCGCCGGCCAGGACAAGCCGCTCGGCCAGGGCCTCACCGCATTCCTCACCGATCAGCATCAGCCAGGGACCGGCCGCGCGCAGCCTCGCGTCGAGGTCGTCGACCGGCAGCGCGGAACGCCGCCAACCCGCGGCATCAGAAGTCTGATCTTGTTCTGCGGCAGGCGAGGCGTCCAGCCAGTAGCGGCGCCGCTGGAACGGGTACGTCGGCAGCTCGACGCGGCGCGCGTCACCTGCGTACCGCGAATCACTTCCATACAGGGCCGGCCAATCGATCGCCGCTCCGGTCTGCCACAGCCGTGCCAGCGTCGTAAGCACCCAGACATCGGCTGACTCTGACTCGTCTCCCGGGGCGGCGAGGACCGTCTCGATCCCGGCGCTGCTGTCCGCCTGCTCCACTACCCGCACGCCGAGCCGGGTCAGCGCGCGCGAAAGAACGGCGAGCGCCGCGTCGCGGTCGGCAGAGTCCGGACCGGTCGCGGCATGGTCGCCGGCGAACGGAAGAGACTCGCGGTGCGGCGTCGCGGCGGCCCGCGCGAGGCGCGCCCACCACGGATCCGAGGCCGGGCCCTGTGCCACCACTCGGACGCGGGGGTCGCGCCTGCGCGTCTCACCGTCGATCCAACGGCTTGGATCACCGAGCGCCGCGACAGCGTCCTGATAGTCGAGGCAGACCACCGCGCGGCGCAGCGCGAACCTGCCCCGCGAGACGTGCAGTGTGTACGCGACGTCGGCCAGATCCTCGCTTTGCCGCGCGGCCAGGTGCTCGCGCAACCGCAGGGTAAGCGCGTCCAATGCCGCGGCATCCGCGGCCGAGAAGGCCAGTAGGTAAGGGCCCTTTGATGGCTCGCGCGGCGCTCGTAGCGGCGGCTGCTCCAGGACCACGTGCGCGTTAGTACCGCCGACCGCGAACGAGTTGACCCCGGCGCGGCGCGGCTCGTCCCCGGCCGGCCAGGCCCGGTCCTCGGCCAGCACCGCGAAACGGTCCGCGGCAGCCGCGAGCGCCGGGTTCGGCGTTTCGAAGCCGGGCGTGCCCGGCAGCACTCCCTCGCGCACACACAGCGCCGCCCGAATCAGGGCAGTCACGCCGGACGCGCGATCGAGATGGCCTATCAGAGGTTTGATCGAGCCGAGCACGCACGGCTCGGGCGGCGGCGTGTGGAACACCCGCCCGAGCGCGGCCAGCTCGATCGAGTCGCCCAGGGGCGTGCCGACCGCGTGGCACTCGACGTAGCCCACCGACTCCGGTTTCACTCCGGCGACGGCGAGGGCCGCCTCGACCACCGCGCTCTGCCCCTCCACGCCCGGTGCCGCGTATCCGGCGCGCTCCTGCCCGTCATTGTTCACCGCCGATCCGAGGATCACCGCGTGAATCACATCGCCTTCCGCGAGAGCGTCGGACAGCCGCTTGAGGGCCACCACGGCTGCGCCGGAGCCCATCACGGTCCCGTTCGCCGCGGCGTCCAGGCTGCGCACCCGGCCGTCGGGGGAGAGGATTCCGCCCTCCTCGTACCGGTATCCGGCCGGTTGCGGCAGCGGCAGGTAAGCGCCGCCGGCCAGCGTCAGATCACATTCGTACGTCAGCAGGCTTTGACAGGCCATGTGCACGGCGACGAGCGAGGTCGAGCAGAACGTCTGCACGGTCACGCTGGGCCCTCGCAGGCCGAGCTTGTACGACACCAGGGAGGTCAGCGAGTCCCGCTCGTTCCCGGTGGCAAAAATGCGCGCGGTGGCCGGATCGCGGGCGAGCCTGGCCGCGTTGAGCACCATGTACTCGGGAAAGCCGCAGCCCCCGAAGACGCCCACGCTGCCCTCCGGCTGGGTCGGCCGGTAGCCCGCGCGCTCCAGCGCCTCCCACGCGCATTCGAGGAACAGCCGGTGCTGCGGCTCCATCGCCTCGGCCTCTTGCGGGCCGAACCCGAATACCGCCGCGTCGAAGAGCTCGATGCCTTCCACCGGCCCGCCGACGCGCACGTAGCTCGGATCGGCGGCGGTTCGCGGATCTACTCCGGCGCTCGCCAGCTCCGCGTCGCTGATCGCGCGCAGCCCGCTCACGCCGGCCAGCAGGTTGCGCCAGAGCGCGTCGACGTCCGCGGCGCCGGGGAAACGCCCGGCCATGCCAACGATAGCGACAGCGGAGTCGTATTCGGTATCCGTCACGGTCATCTCCCGGTCAGTGCCATCGAAGTGTCGCGGCGAGGTGCCCTCGGTTCGCTCAATTCGCCCACCCCGCGCGGCGGCTCGCCGCGGGCGGGATTCAGTGCGTACAACGTGCGTTCGGCGGCGTCACGCCAGCGCGGTTCGCCCAGCCGCTCCAGCGCCTCCCACGCGCATTCGAGGAACAGCCGGTGCTGCGGCTCCATCGCCTCGGCCTCTT
>JBOHCW010000242.1:0-11472 GCA_050725375.1 Actinocrinis sp.
AGATGGACGACGGCCAGGCCGAGGAGTTCGGGCCCGGCGATCTGATGGTCGTACCGCCCGGACACGACGCCTGGACCCTCGGCGACGACGACTGCGTCATGATCGACTGGCAGGGCGTCGCAGACTACGCGAAGCATTAGCGCTCTTCGCGGAGATAGGCGCCGTGAGGGCACCGTGCCGCTGACGCGCAGGGTGTGGCAGGGTGTCGGGAATGGCTCCGACAGACGAACTTCCCGGCCAGCTTCCGCGCACAGCACTGTTCACCTGCGGCGTTCCGTATCAGTTCACGATCGCCGGTCGCGGGGACACCGTCCTGTTCCTGCGCGGCCGGACCGGCGACGATCGAGCGGCCTGTCTTTGGGCGCTCGACGTGGCCACCGGCGCCGAGCGGTTGCTCGCACAAGCAGCCAACCTGCTGGGGGGTGGGGACCAGCCGCTCGGCGCCGGTTCATCGGCAACGGGGATTTCGTCGTATGCGGCGAGCGCGGACGGTGCGCTCGCCGCTTTTGCCGTGTCCGGTCGGCTGTGGGTGGCGCACGTCGGGGACGGACGAGTCGAGCAGTTGCCCGCCGCGTCACCGGTGTCGGATCCGCGGCCCGATCCGACCGGCAGACACATCGCGTACGTCTGCGACGGCGCGTTGCGCGTCATCGGCGTCGGCGGCGGCTCCGATCGGCTGATCGCCGCGCCGGACGGACCAGAGGTCACCTTCGGCGTCGCGGACTTCGCGGGCGAGAGCGCGCTGGACGGCGCGGACGGCTTCTGGTGGTCGCCGGACGGCGAGCGGCTGCTGGTCAAGCGGGTGGACACCTCGCGGGTGGAGCTGTGGCACGTCGCCGATCCGGCCGATCCGGCGCGGGCGCCCAGGGGCAGGCGCTATCCGGCGGCCGGAACGGCGAACGCCGAGGTCAGCCTGTGGATCGCAGACCTCGATGGCGCGCTGACCAGGGTCGACTCGGATCGCGACGCGTTCGAGTACGTACTGCGCGGCGGCTGGTCGGCCCAGGGTCCGTACGTCGCGGTGAAGTCCCGTGACCAGCGTACGGCGCGGCTGCTGAGGGTCGATCCGCGAACGGGCGCGACCAGCACGCTCGGAGAGTTGACGGACACCCGTTGGGTACAGCCGATTCCCGGGCTGCCGGCGGTCACGGATTCAGGGTCCGTACTCTGGCATGTCGACGACGGCGAGACGCGCCGCCTTACGGTCGACGCTGTACCGGTGACACCGCCTGGCCTGCAACTGCGCGCGGTGCTCGGGATCGAGGGCGATGCGGTGTTCTTCGCCGCGACGCGCGAGCCGACCGAGCGGCATCTTCACACCTACCGGCCGGGCGAGGGTGTCAGGCAGCTGACGACGGAGCCCGGCGTGCACGCGGGCGAGCGGCGAGCCGGGACGTTCGTCCATGTCGCGCGCGGCCCGGAGTTCTTCGGCAGCCGGACAGTGGTGCGCCGCAGCGGGGCGCCCGCCGTGCCGGTCGCATCGTTCGGCGCGACACCGGCGCTTGACCTGCACGTCACGCGGCTGGTTCTCGGGCCGCGCCGACTACGTGCCGCGCTCTACCTGCCGTCGTGGTACCAGCCGCGGGACGGAGTCGACGGCCGCGGCGGCGGGCGTCTTCCGGTGCTGATGGACCCGTACGGCGGCGCCGGAGTCCAGCGCGTGACGGCCGATCAGGGGCCGCATCACCTGATCTCGCAATGGTTCGCAGAGCACGGATTCGCCGTGCTGGTCGTGGACAGCAGCGGCACGCCCGGACGCGGCCCGGCCTGGGAGCGCGAGTCCTACGGCGACCTCTACACCAAGGCGGTCGAGGACCAGGTCAACGGCCTGTACGAGGCGGCGCGGTCGTATCCGGCGCTGGACCTGGCACGGGTCGGCGTGCGCGGCTGGTCGTTCGGCGGCTCGCTCGCCATCGCGATGCTGTTGCGACGCCCGGACGTCTTCCACGCGGCGGTCGCCGGCGCCGGGCCGACGGATCAACGCCTGTACAACGCACCGTGGCGCGAGCGCGCGCTCGGCCATCCCGACGCGCATCCGGACTGGTACGCCGCGTGCTCGCTGCTGGACGAGGCGCCGAAGCTCGCGCGTCCGCTGCTGCTGATGCACGGACTCATGGATGACAATGTATTTCCGGTGCACACGCTGCGGATGTCCAGTGCGCTGCTCGCCGCCGGACGGCCGCATCAGGTGATGCTGCTGCCTGGAGTCGGCCATGGCGTACTGCTGAGCGACAGCGCCGAACCGGTGCTGCGTGATCAGCTCGCGTTCCTGCGGCGGCACCTCGGCGGCGCAAGCGGCGGCACGGACGGCGGCGCGACGGACACGGCGTCCACGCGCGCCGCAGCGGGTGCCGGGAGTGTCCGAGCGTGAAATATTGTTGCCTGGCCGGGGCGGCCGAAATGGCTGACGCGGCCGGTGAGAGCGGAGTGGCGAGAGTGAGCAGGTCATGGTGACTGACGGCACGGCGGACGGCGCGGGCTCACCGGCTTCGCCGCCGAAGCCGCAGCCGGTGCTCGGCGGGTTGACCTCGGCGGCGATCTTCCTGATCGTCACGGTCGACCCCGGCGGCGAGGCGGCGGCGCGCGACCTGCTCGGGCGGCTCGGCGGCATCACGCGGTCGGTCGGGTTCGCGTTCCCGGAAGACCGGGTCAGCTGCGTCGTCGGCATCGGCTCACGTTTGTGGGACCGGCTGTTCGACGGTCCGCGCCCGGCGCTCCTGCACGAGTTCCGGGAGCTGAACGGCGCTCGGCACCGCGCCGTGTCCACGCCCGGCGACCTGCTGTTCCACATCAGGGCCATGCGCGCCGACCTGTGCTTCTCGGTGGCCCGGCAGATCATGGCCCGGCTGCGCGGCGCGGTCACGCTGGTCGACGAGGTGCAGGGCTTCCGCTACTACGACGCGCGCGACCTGCTCGGCTTCGTCGACGGTACCGAGAACCCGGTCGACGGCGAGGCCGCCGAGGTCGCGCTGATCGGCGCCGAGGACCCGCGGTTCGCCGGCGGCAGCTACGTGATCGTGCAGAAGTACCTGCACGACCTGGCCGCCTGGGACGCGCTGCCGGTCGAGGCGCAGGAGCGGGTCATCGGCCGCACCAAGCTGGCCGACATCGAGTTCGACGACGAGGTGAAGCCGGACGACTCGCATGTCGCGATGAACACGCTCGAAGGCCCGGACGGCGGGGAGCGGCAGATCCTGCGGGACAACATGCCGTTCGGCAGCGCGGGGCGCGGCGAGTTCGGCACGTACTTCATCGCGTACGCGGCCGACCCCGGGACCACCGAGGAGATGCTGCGCAACATGTTCCTCGGCCGCGGCGCGTCGAGCCACGACCGCATCCTGGACTTCTCCACGGCGGTGACCGGCTCGCTGTTCTACGTGCCCAGCGCCGATTTCCTGGACGCCCCGCCGGACGCCCCGCCAGCCGGCGCTGTGAGCGCGGCCGCCAGTAACGAAATCACCAGCAACGAAATCACCAGCAACGAAATCACCAGTAACGAAATCAGCGCTGACAAAATGGCCGGCGGAAAGGCCGAACCCGGTGGCGTCGCCGCGTCCGCGCTCGACCGCCACGCCTCCCGGGAAACCAGCCTCGGCATCGGCGACCTGCGCTCCGCCCCGACCTCGTGAGTCGGCACAGCGTGAATCGGCGCAGCCTGAGTAGGCACAGCGTGATTAGGCACAGCCCGTGTGAAGTACAGCCCACGAGAAGGACAGCCCTGTGAACAACTTGCACCGCGAACTGGCCCCCGTCTCCGACGCCGCGTGGCGCGACCTCGAAGAGGAGGTGCGACGCACCTTCAAGCGGCACGTGGCGGCCCGGCGGGTCGTGGACGTGCCCGAGCCCGGCGGCGTCGAACTGTCGGCGGTGTCCACTGGACGCGTGGACGTGGTCGAGGCACCGGAGGACGGCATGGCCGCGCTGGTGCGCCGCTCGCAGCCGGTCGTCGAGCTGCGCGTGCCCTTCACGCTGCGCCGCCAGGAGATCGACGACGTGGAGCGCGGCGCTCTCGACGCCGACTGGCAGCCGGCCAAGGAGGCCGCCTGGAAGATGGCCTCCGCCGAGGACCGCACCATCTTCGAGGGCTACGAGGCCGCCGCGATCGACGGCGTCGGACCGGCGTCATCGCACGTCGCGGTGCCGCTTCCGGTCGAGGTGCGCATGTACCCCGACGCGGTGAGCCAGGCGCTGGGCAAGCTGCGGCTGGCCGGCGTGGAGGGACCGTACACGCTCGTACTCGGCGCCGACGTGTACACCAAGGCGGACGAGACCGCCGACCACGGTTATCCGGTGCGCAAGCACCTGCGCGAACTGGTCGACGGCGAGATCCTCTGGGCGCCGGCGATCAGCGGCGCGCTGCTGCTGTCGGCACGCGGCGGCGACTTCGAGCTGCGGCTCGGCCGCGACCTGTCGATCGGCTACCTGTCGCACGACGCTGACAGCGTGCGGCTGTACCTGGAAGAGAGCTTCACGTTCCTGGTGCACACCGCTGAGGCTGCTGTCTCACTGCCGCAGACAACCGCCTGATACCGCAGGTATTCGCCTGGCGTCGAGGTGCGGAAGATCCTCGCGGTCTCACGTGTTGCCCGCAGTATGAGCCGACTCTTCTCCCCGCTCACGCTGCGCGGCGTGACCATCCCCAACCGCGCCTGGGTGTCCCCGATGTGCCAGTACACCTCGGATCACGGGCACCCGACCGATTGGCACCTCGTTCACCTGGGCTCACTCGCCCGCGGCGGCGCCGGCCTGGTGCTGACGGAGGCCACCGCGATCGTGCCGGACGGGCGTATTTCACCGCAGGACGCGGGCATCTGGAGCGATCAGCACGCCGCCGATTACGAGCGCATCACCGCGTTCATCCGCAGCCAGGGCGCAGTACCCGGCATCCAACTCGCGCATGCCGGACGTAAGGCGTCGACGTACGCACCATGGCGCGGAAAGGGCAGCGTCCCGCTGGCTGAGGGTGGCTGGGAGTCGGTAGCGCCGTCGGCCATCTCGTATGGCGACGGTTATGCGACGCCGCGCGCCCTTAGGGCGGACGAGCTTCCCGCGCTCGTCGACGCGTGGGTCGCCGCCGCGCGCCGTGCCGTGGACGCCGGCTTCGAGGTGCTGGAGATCCACGCGGCGCACGGCTATCTACTGCACGAGTTCCTCTCGCCGATCTCCAACACGCGCACCGACGCTTATGGCGGCGACATCGACGGCCGCGCCCGCCTGCTGCACGAGGTCGTCGACGCAGTACGCGCGTCGGTTCCGGACCGTATCGCGCTTTTCGTTAGGTTCAGCGCGACCGACTGGGTGCCCGGCGGCCTGACCGTGGACGAGGTCGCGCACGTCGCCGCGTCCCTCAAGGACAGCGGCGTGGACTTGTTCGACGTGTCGACCGGCGGCAACAGCCCCGACCAGCAGATCGTTCTCGGCCCCGGCTATCAGGTGCCGTTCGCCGAGCACGTGCGCCGCGAGTCCGCACTGCCGGTCGCGACCGTCGGCCTGATCACCGAGCCCGACCAGGCCGAGAAGATCCTCGCCGACGAGGCCGCCGACGCCGTCCTGCTGGGCCGCGCGCTGCTGCGCGAGCCGAACTGGCCGCAGCGCGCCGCGCAGGCGCTGGGCGACCAGATCCCGTGGCCGCTCCAGTACGAGCGTGCTCGCCCCACCGCCTAAGACGTGCCCTTACTCATCTCACGCACGTGAACACCCTTACGCGTCCAGCCATGCCCTAAGGACGCCCGCTCATCGCAGGCACGCGGCAGAGCGGCTGGCAGGTCACTGTCAGCCGGCTGCGGCCAAACAGATATCGCCGGCCAGCAGCATCACCGCGCCGATCAGCACGGGACCCGAGTCGCGCGCCGCCGATGATTCCGCCTCTCGACGCCCGGCCCGGCCGCGCTTGCGCCCGTCCACGTCCGCCGCCACCGCCTGCAGGCCGCGCTCGTAGAAGTAGGCGCCGCAGCCAAGCTGCCCGACCCCGGCGTGGGCGAGATCCAACCCGGGCAGCTCGGCGGCCAACACGGGCAGCAGGCTCCTTGCGTGATGCGCACCGCCCGTCGCGAAGTCCCCTTGCGAGGCGAGCAGGTCGAAGAGCACCTCCGCCATGTTCGGCACCAGCAGGTGCTCGCGCAGCGTCCGCTGTGCTCTGGCCACGACTTGCGGCAACGCCTCGCCCACGCCGCTCGGAAGCGAGGGCCGTACTCCGTCCCCGATGACGGCGTCGACGACGGGCTCCGCGGCGCCCTCGCCCTGTGCGATCAGATCACTGCCGAAGACGGAGGCGTTGAGCAGCCCGGACCTCAATCCGGAGGTGAATCCGGCGATGTCACGCAGGTTTGTCCGCCGGCCGAAGGTGTCGAGCATCGGAGTCAGCAGCGACACCACGCCGAGGATCCCCCAGCCCATCATCACGCAGTCGCCGCCCGTGCTGCGCGCGAGGTCGGCCTCGACCGGCGCCAGCGTCGCCGAGGCCTGAGCGCGCCAGTCCAGACCTCTGGCCACCTCGTGTATTACGCGCATATCGTCCGAAGGACGGATCGCCATACCGCCAGGGTAGTTTTGATCAGGGCCCGGCGAAAGTACCCGCGTCCGATACAGCGTCCTGTTACCCCTTCGGCGTGTCGGCGAGGCCGGCCCCGGCTACCCGCTTGCGCGGGAGGTGCCGATGCGTGCATCATCTCCCTGTCCGTCATCCCCGATGACCACAAAATTTATATGCTGATGACAGAAGTGGAGGCCGCCTACACCGAAGCCACCCGATGAGGGGCGGCATGGTGGTAGGGCGGTCGGCGACCCTTTCCGACGCGCGCGCACGGGCGGCACTCGAAGCCCGGCGGTTCGGTGTTCCCCCTGCGATGATCGAGGCCGCGACGCGGCGGCGGTCGGCCGGCGACTGGCGTGGTGCGTGCGCCGCGGCCGATGTCGAGATCCAGTTCAATCCCGACGCCATCCGGCGCGTCCACGGTTCACGCGTCGCCGGACGTCTGCTGGCCGACCTGGGGAGTCTGGCCCCTGACTTGCTGCGCTGGCACCTGCCGCGCGCGGCGCACGGCGGCGGCCACCTGCTCGGCGGCCTGCTGATCCCGCTGGTGTCCTACGCGGTGGACGATGGCGGGGCGCGGCTCACGCTCGCCGCCGCGACACCGCGATTCGCGCTCGCCGCCGGGCAGCGCATCGTGCTCGTCGTGCTGGAAGGTGACAGCCGGAGCCGGCATGTGACTAAGGACTGCGCGACGCGCGCGGTGCTCGACGGCGTGCATCGCAAGACGGCCGATCGTTACAGCCTGCTGCGGCACCGGATGTTCTGGAACGCCGAGGACGCACCGCAGCTCGCACGGCTCTGCGTCGGACTCGTCGACGCCGCAGGTGCCTATGCCGATGATGCGGGCGCAGCGCGCGAAGTCACCCGGCTACAGGACGCCGACCAGACCGAGGCAGCCTGGTCCGCCGCCGGAATCGACCTGGTCAGCGGCTCGACCGGCGACGGACTCCAGCGGCTGACGCGTTGGCTTTGCACGGTCCCGGTGAACCTGCCGACGCTGGTGCGGCACGTGCGCGAGACGATGCCAGGCATCGAACATGCCGTGATCCGCCCCGGTGGCGGAACGGTCATCCTGCACGGGCTCGGCCGGGCCGGCGCCCGCGTCAGCGCTGAAGTCGCGCCCGTCAGTGCGGCTCAAGGGCTTGCCGTCGTGCCCGAGGCCGCCTGGTCGCGGCCGGTGGATGCCGACCTGCTCCGGTTCGGCCTGCTGCCACCGCATGCGTTGCACCCGCTGGTCGGCGCGGCGCTTTCGGCGGACGCCGTCGAGTCCGGCCGCGCCGTCACTGACGTGGACGCGTCGCCGTATCACACCGTGCCCGGCATCGAATCAGTAGGCGCATATACTCCAGGCTCGGTCGCGATCCGGGTGCACTGCGGCTCTGAACCGCATCGCATCGCGTGGATCGACGGCAGCTGGCAGGCCGTGGACCACGACGAGCGACCCACGCGCGAGACGCTGCTGGTCCGCCTCGGCGGGCACCCGAACGTGTGCCGTGGGGCGGTCGAGTATCTCAGCACCGGGCGACACGTCGTCGACCTGCTCGAGCCGCTCCTCGATCACGGCCGGATCGACGACGCGATGCGGCTGCTGCGTGAGCAGGCCGGCTTCAGCGCGGCCGTCGCGCCCGAATCCGTCGGTCTTCCCGATGGCAGCACCGTCGGCGAAGCCCTCGACGCGCTGCGCGAGAACACCTTGCGCATGCGGATGTACCTGTCCGGCGCGCTGCCGACGCGTGACACGCGTAGCGCGCGACTTCCCAGACCACGCCGTCGGCGCGCCCGAAAGGGGGACCCGGCCCGACTCCACAGGTGAACATGACCCTTACGGCATTTCCCGAAGCCAGCCCGCAGACCCGCCCAGACGATCGCACAGACGACCGCCCCGACGATCGCCCCGAGGACCGCCCCGATATCCAGAGCACCGAACTCGTACGGTCTCGCGCCGCCGCCGATGCCACGGTCAGCGCCGAGCGCGGCCAACTCGAAGCGGCCGACCGGCTGATCGCGCTGACCCGGGTCAGCGGAACCGAGCCGGGCCGGGACCCGGCCGTCGAGGCGCTCGCCCTGGCCACGGCCGCGAACCTGCCGGTGCTGCTCTGGGGCCAGCCCGGCATCGGCAAGTCCTCGACGTTGACGCAGCTCGCGCGCGGTCTCGATCTGCCGCTGGAGACCGTGATCGCGAGCGTGCACGAGCCGTCCGACTTCTCCGGCCTGCCGATCATCGGCGCCGATCCGGCCGGGCACGGCGTGGCGATGGCGCCGCCGGACTGGGCCGTTCGCCTGCGGCGGTCGGGCAGCGGCCTGCTGTTCCTCGACGAGTTGTCGTCCGCGCCGCCCGCCGTCCAGGCCGCGCTGCTGCGCGTCGTACTCGAACGCCGGGTAGGCAGCCTCGCGCTGCCCGAGGGCGTGCGGATCGTGGCCGCCGCGAACCCGGCGAGCAGCGCGGCGGACGGCTGGCAGCTCGCTCCGCCGCTGGCCAACCGGTTCGTGCACCTTGACTGGGTGCACAACCCCGACGTGGTGGTGCGCGGGCTCGGCGGCACCTGGCCGCTGATCCCGCTGCCCCAGCTGGATCCGGGTCAACTGGAGCGTTCGGTCGCCCGCGCCCGCGCGTCGATCTGTGCGTTCCTGACCGTTCGGCCCGACTACACGCACCGCATGCCGACAGCGGCGGCACCACGGTCCGGGGCGTGGCCGTCGCCGCGGACCTGGGAGATGGCGATACGGCTGCTCGCCTTCGGCTACGCCGCGGACGCCGGCCGCGACGCGGTGGCCCTGGCGTTGCGCGGAGCGGTCGGTGACGGCGCCGGGTTCGAACTGCTCGCGTTCCTCGAACGCCGGGACCTGCCCGACCCGGAGACGGTGCTCGCCGACCCTTACGGGTTCGAGCTGCCCAAGCGCGGCGATCTGGTCCACGCGCTGCTGTCCGCGGCGGTGGACGCGGTCGGCCGCGACGCGACCCGAGAGCGCTGGGAAGCCGGCTGGTCGGTGATCGCGCGCCTCGCCGACGCGGTGCCGGTCGACCTGCTCGCGGCCCCGGCGATGGAGCTGGCCGCGCTGCGCGATCCGGCCTGGCCGGCGCCCGCACAGCTCGACCGGCTCAAGTCCCTGGAGGAGTTGCTGGAGTGGAGCCGATGAGTACACGAACTCAGCGGGTCGAGGCGAATCTGCAGGCTGACGTGCCTGCCGCCGAGGAGCTGGACACCGCGAAGCTGCTGGCCGCGCGCCGGCTCGCGGTCGCAGCGTGCCCGTACCTGGCCACGGCGTTGCATGCGGTGTCCATCGTGCCGACCCGCACCGTGCCGACGATGGCTGTGGACCGGTACTGGCGCTGTTACGTGTCGCCGCCGTTCGTCGCAGCGCTCGAAGTGCGCGAGCTCGCCGCGGTCTGGCTGCACGAGATCTCGCACCTGGTGCGCGACCACCACGGCCGCGCTCAGGCGTTGATCGAGCGCGGCAGGCGGCACACGGGACCGGGCACGCCCGCACTCGACCCCGAACACCCGATGCGCGAGCAGCTGCGGCTGAACATCGCCATGGACTGCGAGATCAACGACGATCTGCTCGAAGGCGTCGCAGACAACGATGATCTCGGCCCGCGGCTGCCCGAGGGGGCGGTGACTCCGCGGAGGCTGCGGCTGCGGCCGAACAGCATCTTTGAGCATTATGTCCGGGATCTACCGCCGGCGATCCTGTTCAGCCGCCTGGTCTGGCTCGACTGCGGCTCCGGCGCGCACGGCGGCGACTGCCCGTGGGAGCTCGGCGAGGACGGCGCCTCCTCGCTCGGCGAGTATGAGATCACGGCGATCCGCATCCGCGTGCGTGACGCCGTCGATCGCAGCCGGGGCGAGGTCCCGGCCGGTTGGCGGCGCTGGGCCGAGAACGTCAAAGAGCCCTCACAGGATTGGCGAACGCTGCTCGGCGGCGCGCTGCGAGCGTGCATCGCGGCCGGAAGCGGATCGGGTGACTACACGTACCGCCGCCCCGGCCGTCGCACGCCGTCTCTCGGCGGCACGGTCGTGCTGCCGAGCCTGCGCCGCCCGCTGCCGAAGGTCGCCGTGGTCGTCGACACCTCCGGTTCGGTGAGCGACCTGGAGCTCGGCGCGGCGCTGAGCGAGGTGGCCGGCATCAGCCGCGCCGTGGGCGTGCAGGGCAACCGGATCAGCGTGTACAGCTGCGACGCGGCGGTCCACACTGTCCAGCAGGTCTGCCAGGCGCAGGACATCTCGCTGGTCGGCGGCGGCGGAACCGACCTGCGCCGGGGAATCGGCCGGGCCGCGACCGCCTCGCCGCGTCCGGACGTGATCGTGGTCCTCACCGACGGCGGCACGCCCTGGCCGGCCGCCCAGCCCGGCTGCCGCGTCGTCGCGGGCATTTTCGGCATGCCGCGCTCCCGCTACTCAGAGAACAGCGACAGCGCCCGCGACCCGATCCCCGGCTGGATCGAAACCGTGTACCTGAACTGACCACCTCGGCTGACCGCCTCAGCTGACCACCTCAGCTGACCACCTGAACCGGCCGTCTGCCGAGACCGGCGGCCGTGCTCAGCGAGCCATTCCGCGCACCCGCCGAAGCGTGCGCAGTGCCCTTACGTCCAGGGACCCGACTCCAGCTGTCCGTTTCAAATGGACAACCCACGACCCAGGTCGGGCCGGACGAGGGTCGGGCGGTGGCGGACCCGCGAGTGCCCGGCCTCGACGGCGCGACGACGAAACGGGATCTGGTGCACCGGAACGGACGCCCACTTGCGCAACTCCGACTGTCCACTTCAAACGGACAGCGAACCCCACACCCATCGACCAGGCCGGACTGACATCGGCCAGCACCTCGGCGGCAATACCTATCGCCCGGCTGTCCGTTTCAAACGGACATCGCCAGGACCCGGGACAAGCCGGACGAGGGATCAGGCAGTGACACACCCGTAGACAGCCGCCTTCAAC
>JBOHCW010000243.1:0-3980 GCA_050725375.1 Actinocrinis sp.
GATCAGCGACGGCTGGGCGCTGCGGCGGATCCGCAACTGCCTGAACGACGCGCGGCTGTCCGGTGTGCCGCAGTGGTCGGCGCTGGGCGAGCTGGGCACCGAGATCGGTATCAAGGAACTGACCGACCTCGGAGCGGCGCTGAACCTGGTAGCCGACGACGGCGCCAAGGTGCGCGCCTCACTGGCCTCCCGCGCCGAGACCATGCGGCGCCGGGAGCTCTCGGAGATGGAGGGCAAGGCCGGCGCGCGCTCCCAGTCGATGCTGGTGGCGCAACTGCTGCTGTGCACGGCGTTCCTGATCTTCATTCTCTATCCGGCCGCGATCCGCATCTTCCAGTTGAACTGATCGCGGACCGGCCACATCGCGGAAATACAAAGGAGAGTACTGAGATGGAGAGGTTGCTCAGCGTCAATCCGGCGCTGCAGTACTTACTGGTGAGCCTACGTGCCCGCGTCGCCGATGTCCGGTCCGGTGAGAAGGACCGGGGCGCGTCCGCGGTCGAGTGGGCGGTGATCACGTTCATCGTGGTGGCGATGGTCGTCGCGATCGGAGTTCTGATCAGCGGCGCGGTACGGACCAAGGGTAAAGCTGTTTCCGACTGCATCAACGGAGTCGACGCCGGCAACGGCAAGACGACGTGCTGACGCGATGAAGCACGGGGGCGTACGACGCCGCCGGGACGCCGAGCGTGGCGTCTCGGCAGTCGAGTTCGCCATGCTCACGCCGCTGCTGTTCTTCTTCCTGTTCGCCACGGTGCAGTTCGGGCTCTACTTCTTCGCCCGGCACGTCGCACTCGCCGCCGCGCAGGAGGGCGACCGGGTGGCCAGGTCGGAGGCGGGCAACCCGATCGACGCCCGACTGTGGCAGACCGACGCGACCGGAAAGGTCGACGTGTGGATCCAGCGGTTGGCGCCGAACCTGCTCAACGGTTACCAGGCCACGGCCGTGCCCGGCCCGGACCCGCAGACGGTCACGGTGACGGTCACGGCGACCGTCCCGTCGATGATCCCCGGGCTGACGATCAACGTCACAGTGCACAGCACGGGACCGATCGAGCAGTTCGTGCCAGACAACTGATCCGCCGAGACCGACCCACGACCGAAGGGGGTGAATGGTGACAGTACGGCCGAAGCGCGTCGGCGCCGCGCGCGAGAAGGACCGCGAGGCGGGCGTGTCCGTGGTCGAAGTCGTGCTGCTCGCGCCGCTCGTCGTCGGGTTCATCCTCGTCCTGGTCACCTTCGGCCTGCTGGTCGACGTGCGCGGCACAGTGCAGGGCGCGGCGCGTGACGCGGCGCGGGCCGGTTCGCTGCAACGCGATGGCGACAGCGCCCTCAAGGCGGCGAAGGCGGCCGCCGAAAGCGACCTCGGCACCAGGTGCAGCGAGGGGCTGACCGTGACTTCGAGCCCTGGCTTCGCCCCCGGACAGCTTTACACCATCGAGGTGAGCTGCAGTATCTCGCTCACCGGCGTCGACTGGCTCAATCTGGGCACACAGACGATCAAGAGCAGCTCGACAGCGCCGCTCGACGTTTATCGCAGGGCCGGATGATGCGTACACGTGTGAGGTTCACAGTCCTCGGACATCCGGTGTCGGTGCCGCTTCCGACTGCTGCGCGCCGACCACGCGGTGAGCGCGGCTCGTTCACGTTCGCGGTCGTGCTCTGGGCGCTGATGGCGATGATCCTGGCCGGTCTGGTCGTCGACGGCGGCCTGGCGATCAGCGAACGTCAGCACGCCGGCGACATCGCCGAGCAGGCCGCGAGGTACGCCGCGGACGACCTTAATCAGGGCGACCTGCGCATCGGCCGATATGTGCTCAACCTTGACGCCTGCGCCAACGCCGTCAAGGTCGGTGAAGCGTCCGGACTGCCTCGCGACTCCGTCACCTGTGACCCGCCGGGCACCATCATGGTGAACGGCGTGGTCCTGCCGACCATCACCGTGCACGTGAAGATCAGTTACTCGCCCATCCTCGTGGGGATGGTGTATTCGCAGCCCCTCACCGCCAACGCCGCCGCCACCGCGCACCCCCAACCGGGACCGTGAGCCGGAGAGCGAGGACCGTCATGACTTCGACTCGACCGCAGCCGCCCGCCGGCGCTCCACCGCGTCCGCCCGCTCCCGCCCCGGGTCCGATCGGGCCGCATCAGGACCCGTACGTCGCCGGGCGGTTCACGCCGCAGCCGCAGCAGGTCGCGCGGCACCGGACGACCGGCGACGTGCTCAAGGGCATCGGCGCGTTCCTCGCCTTGGCCGTGCTGCTCGGCGCGATCCCGTATGCGCTCGTGCGCTACATCGGCTGGCCGCTGCCGCACCACTTCTCCATGGACCTGTTCAACCATCCCTTGACACAGACGATCGTTCTGAAGGTCCTGGCGATCATCGTCTGGCTGGCGTGGGCACAGTTCGCGGCGTGCGTCGTGGTCGAGTTTCTGGCCGCGGTGCGTGGAATCGGCATGCCCGCGAGGGTTCCGGTGGCCGGGCCGAGCCAGTTCCTCGCCCGGCAGCTGATCGCCGCGCTGCTGATGATCACGGCGTCGGCCGCGTCGTTCGTGCCCAACCTCGCGCACCTCGGCGCCTCTGCGCCGCCGCCTGCCAAGATGCCGATCTCGCACTCCGCCGCCCAACTGCCCGGCGCACATCCGCGTGCCGCGATATCGGCGGCGCCGCACGGATCGGCCGGTTCGTACAACCTTCCGGCGCTGCGCGGCGGCGGTGTCGTCAGCAACGCAGGACTGCGCGTAGCGAGCAACTCTCAGCTGCCTGCGACGCTCGGCGAGACCAAGCTGTACCGCGTCCAGCCGCCGCACGGCCGACACCACGACACGCTCTGGGAGATCGCGCAGCGGCACCTCGGCGACGGGCGGCGGTACAGGGAGATCTTCGAGCTCAACGAGGACCGGGTGCAGCCGGACGGCTCCCAACTCACCCACGCGTCGCTGATCCGCCCCGGCTGGATCCTGACCATGCCGGCCGACGCGACCGGCGGCGACCTCGTCGTCGAGCCGCCGCCGATTTCGGCGCCGAGCGCGCCGTCACAAGGCTCGACGACTCCGAACGGGCCGACCGCACCGACCGGCCCGGAGAACCTGAGCCCCGCGCCGCCGACCGGAGTGCCGCACGCGTCACCGAACCTGTCGAGCCAGGCTCCGACGACGCCGGTGACGCCGACGCAGGGTTCACCAACGCAGGGTTCACCGACGCAGGGTTCACCGACGCAAGGCTCGACAACCCAGAGCGTGCCGACCGCGAGCGCCGCGCCGTCCGTGCCCGTGTTCACGTCGCCGTCCGCGCTGACGCCGGTGCCGCCCAACGCCTCCGCGCCCTTCAGTACTCAGACACCGACGGGCCAAGACCCAACGCAGCAGGCTCCGTCAACGCAGGCGCAGTCAACACAGGCTCCTGTCACGTCGAACAAGCCGCCCGCGCTCGCCGCCGCCAACGCCCAGGCCGATGCGCCGCAGGACGTCTCCGCAGCTCACGGCTCGTCGACCGACGCTCAGCCTGCTGACGCCGCGCCGGATGACGTTGTACTCGATAACGCTCAGCCTGCTGACAGCGACGTGCCGGCAGCCCAACCGGCCGCCATCGCCCAGTCCGGCGACGAGCTGGCCCGCCTCGCGTCCGCTGCCGCAGCAGCCGCGACCGAGGGCGACGACACCACCCCGACCCTCACCATCCCGGTCAGCGCGCCTGCGCCCGACGATGCTCCGGCGCAGGCAGCCGAACCGGCCGACATCGCTGTGACCGCCGACAATCCCGGCACCGCCGACGCGTCCACGACATCCGACACGTCCGCCGCAGCCTCCGTCGGCGAAGCCCTCGCCAACGCGCCGATCCTGCGTCCCCGGACGACGCCGGTCATCGTGAAGAGCGGACCGTCCGTCACGTCAGCGTCCGCACTCACCCCGGTCGACCGCGATCGACAGGGCACGACGAAGACGGCCGGCCGTGAGCTGGCCCGCCCCTCACACCGCGG
>JBOHCW010000244.1:0-13592 GCA_050725375.1 Actinocrinis sp.
CAGGCCGAGGAACCCGCACCGGAACCCGAAGCCCAGGGCGAGGCTGGTCTCCGGCTCGTAGACCAGCGCCGCGTCGTTGAGCCGCAGCTTGTCGAGGGCGTCGCGCAGGTCCGGATAGTCGGAGCCGTCGATCGGGTAGAGGCCGGAGAACACCATCGGCTTGGGCTCTTTGTACCCGGGCAGCGGTTGGATCGCGCCACCGCTCTTGTTGAACGCCGCCTGCGCGGTGATCGTGTCGCCGACCTTGGACTGGCGCACGTCCTTCACGCCGGTGATCAGGTAGCCGACCTCGCCGGCGCCCAGGCCGTCGGCCGCGGTCGGCTCGGGCGAGATGACGCCGATCTCCAGCAGTTCGTGCGTCGCGCCGGTCGAGAGCATCAGGATGCGCTCGCGCTTGGTCAGCCGGCCGTCGACGACGCGGACGTACGTGACCACGCCGCGGTACGAGTCGTAGACCGAGTCGACGATCATCGCGCGGGCCGTCGCGTCCGGATCGCCGACCGGCGCCGGGATCGTGCGCACCACGTGGTCGAGCAGCTCCGGCACGCCCTGGCCGGTCTTGCCGGAGACCTTCAGCACGTCCCCGGGATCGCAGCCGATCAGGCGGGCCAGCTCGGCGGCGTACTTCTCCGGCTGCGCGGCCGGCAGGTCGATCTTGTTGAGCACCGGGACGATCGTCAGATCGTTCTCCAGCGCCATGTACAGGTTCGCCAAAGTCTGCGCCTCGATGCCCTGTGCGGCGTCGACCAGCAGGACCGCGCCTTCACAGGCGGCCAGCGAGCGTGAGACCTCGTAGGTGAAGTCGACGTGTCCAGGCGTGTCGATCAGGTTGAGCACGTGTGTGGTCTCGCCGACCCGCCAGGGCAGCCGGACCGCCTGGGACTTGATGGTGATGCCGCGCTCGCGCTCGATGTCCATCCGGTCGAGGTACTGGGCGCGCATCTGCCGCTCGTCGACCACGCCGGTGAGCTGCAACATCCGGTCGGCCAGGGTGGACTTGCCGTGGTCGATGTGCGCGATGACGCTGAAGTTCCGGATCAGCGCGGGGTCCGTGCGGGACGGCTGCGGGACGTCGGGCGGGAGCGAGGGCAACGAAGTCAATCCATTCGGCTGGTGGGAACCCGCCCCATGGTCCCATGGAGCCGCCGCGTTCTCCGAATGGCCGCCGGGCGCACGGGTCCAGCCGGCGTCCCGGCCGCCGCCACCGCCGCCGCGAATCGGCCGCGAAGCGTCGGTGCCGCGTGCCATGCTGGAGCCGCCCTCGCCCCGACCCCGGAAGGCCGTGGATGGTCAGGTTCGCGCACACCGCCGACTGGCAGCTCGGCATGACCCGGCACTTCCTGAGCCCCGGCGCGCAGGGCCGCTACGACCAGGCGCGGCTGGAGGTGATCGGCCGGATCGGGCGGATCGCGGCGTCAGAGGGCTGCGAGTTCATCGTGGTCTGCGGTGACGTGTTCGAGCACGTACAGGTCGCGCGCAAGACCGCGCTGCCGGCGCTGCGGGCGCTCGGCGCGCTCCCGGTGCCGGTGTACCTGCTGCCGGGCAACCACGACCACCTGTCCTCGGCCGGGATCTTCGCCTCGCACTGGTTCGGCCCGCAGCGGCCCGCGAACGTACACGTCCTCGACACCTCCGGCGTCGTCGAGGTGCGGCCCGGCGTCGAGTTGCTGGCGGCTCCGTGGGACGGCAAGCAGCCGCCGGCCGACCAGATCGACCGGCTGTCGGCGCGTGCGCAGCCGCTCGGCTCCGGCGCGGTACGGATCGCGGTCGGGCACGGCGGCGTGGACACCGAGGCGTCCAAGATGACCGAGGACCCTATCGGCGTCGCGGTGCTTGAGACGGCTCTGGCCGAGCGGCGGATCGATTTCGTGGCGCTCGGCGATAGGCATTCGCGAACACAGGCAGGCACGACGCGACGCATTTGGTACTCGGGTTCGCCTGAGCCGACCGCGACACGTGAGATCGACCCCGGTCAACTCCTCGTGGTGGATCTGGAGCCGGGCGGTGCGGTCGAGGTGACGGCGCATCAGGTCGCGACCTGGGTCTTCGCCGAGCGGCAGTTCGCGTTGCGCGGGGCGGACTCGGTCGACGAGGTGATCGGCTGGCTGGACGGGTTCGACGAGCCGGCGCGCACCGTCGCCAAGCCGATCCTGCGCGGCGAGCTGACGCTGGCCGAACACGCCCGGCTCACGGACGCGATGGAGCTGCGGCGCGACCTGTTCGCGGCGATCCCGTCCTCGGGCCGCAGCGATCTGCGCACGCGTTCGGACGACGGCGACTTCGCCGATCTGGAGCTGACCGGGTTCGCCGCGGAGGCGCTGGACGAGCTGCGCGGCCTGGACAGCGGCGAGGCGCGTGACGCGCTCGGTCTGCTGTTGCGCCTGGCTGACGCGGACGAGCGGGACGGAAGCGGGGTGGCGACGCGATGAGGCTGCACCGGATCACGCTGACCGACTACCGGGGCGTGCGCGAGCGGACGGTCCAGTTCGCCGACAGCGGGGTCACGATCGTGGCCGGCCCGAACGAGATCGGCAAGACCTCGCTGGTCGAGGCGCTGGACCTGCTGGTCGAGGAGAAGTCGAGCGCGGACAAGAAGGAGATCCGCGCCGCGCAGCCGGCCGGCCGCGACGTGGGCCCGACCGTCGAGGCGGAGCTGAGCTTCGGCGGGTACCGGGTCGTCTACCGCAAGCGCTGGCTGAAGGACAAGGTGACGGAGCTGCGCGTGCTCAGCCCGGCGCCGGAGCAGTTGAGCGGCAACGCGGCGCACGAACGGTTCGGCGAGTTGCTGCACGAGGCGGGCATCGACCTGTTCCTGTGGCGGCAGCTGAGGATCAGTCAGGACTGGCAGCGCGTCCGCGGCGCCGAGCAGCGTGCCGACGGCCAGTCGGCCATCGCCGGACGCGCGGCGGTCAGCGGCGCATTGCAGGAGCGCAGCGCGCAGGTCGTGCGGACCGGGCCGGAAGAGGCGTTGTTCGAGCGTGCCCGGCTGGAGTACGAGCTCTACTACACGCCGAAGCGCGGAGAGCCACGCGGCGAGTACGCGCAGGCGCGCGCCGCGCTGGACGAGGCGAACCAGCGGGTCGAGGCGGCCAAGCAGACGCTCGCGGACGCCGAGGGCGCGGTCGCCGAGCAGGCCAGGCTGCGCCGTGAGCTGCACGAGGCGGCGGTCGAGCTTGAGGAGACCAGAGCGGATCTGGGCGCGCTGGAGGACCAGCACGCCGAACTGGCGACGGTCCGCGAGCGGCTGCGCACGGCCGAGGCAGCGCTCGCGCTCGCCAGGCAGGTCGAGGCCGCCACGGCGGACCTCGGCCGCCTCGCGTCGAGGTCCGCCGACCTGGACACGGAGATCGCCGCGAAGCGCCGTGACCTGGCGGCGGCTCAGCAGGTGCGTGACGAGACCGCGCGGCGCGTAACGCACGCCCAGCGCGAGTCCGAGCGGCTGCGCGCGGCAGTGCGGCTGGCCGGCGACGACGTGCGCTGGCACCGTGACCGCCAGGCGGCGGACCGCCTGTCCTCGCAGCTGGATCGCGCGCAGGACGCGGTGGACCGGATTCGTGCGGCGGACATGCTGCTCGCGGCGAGCCCGGTGACCGAGGACGTACTCGACCAGATCGAGGCGGCGCACAAGCAGTGGGATAAGGCGTCCGCGCTGCTTCACGCGAACGCGGCGACGGTTGACGTGCAGCGCCTCGGAGACGCGGAACTGACCATCGAGACCGGCGGCGCGGGCCTGTCAGGCAATACGGCCGGCATCGCGCCTGGCTCTGCGTCAGCTGGTGCACCGTCAGCCGGCGCCGAGCCGCTCGCCCGGCAGCCTGAGGCCGGCACGTCCCTCGCGGCGGTCGAGGCGATCACCGTCGAGGCGCCGGGCGTCGTGCGGGTGACCGTCACGCCGGGAGCCGGCGAGCGTCAGCGGCGGGAAAAGGAGCGCACGACGCGCGAGTCGTACCGCGAGCTGTGCGCGGCGGCCGGCGTGCACGACCTCGCGGCGGCCAAGGACGCGCAGCGGCGGCGACGTGCGTCCGAAGAGGAGCGGCGCGCGGCGGTCCAGGAGCGGGACACGGCTGTGGCGGACGTGGCCCAGGACGGCGAGGACCTGTCCGACCTGCATGAACAGCTCGGCTCCCTACGCGACCGGATCGCGGCCCACGAGTCCGGCCGGACGGTCGAGCCGCCCGCCCCGCCGACACTCGAAGCATCGCAGGCCGCTGAGACAGAGCACCGGGACGCGCTGGAGACGGCCGACGCGGGGTTGCGTCTGGCGACGGCCGAGGCCGCGCACGAGGAGGAGCGGGTCGTCGAGCTGAACACGTCGATCGTCCTGCTCCAGCGCGCCGTGGACGACGCGGCGGCCGACACCGGGCACGCCAAGAACCGCCTCAGGGAGCTGCCGGCCGCTCGCACCGAGTCCGAGCTGACCGAGCTCAGAGGTGAGCGGCAGACGGCCGCCGCACGCATCGAGCAGCTGAATCCGGACCAGCTGCAGCTCCGGCTCGACAACGTCCGCCCGCTGCCCGCCCAGCTGGAGGAGCAGCAGGTCGAGCGGCGCGAGAGGCTGGCGGCGTTGGCCGAGCGCATCGCAACCCTGTCCGACAGCGGCCCGGAGGAATCGCTGGACGACGCGCAAGCGCACCAAGCGCGCGTGCAGCGCACCTACGAGCAGATGCACCGCGACGCGTCCGCTGCGAAGCTGCTCTACGAGACGCTGGACCGCTACCGCTCGCGCGCGTGGCTAAGGTACGCCGAGCCGTTCCGTGCGCTGGTCGAGAAGTACGCGGCCGGCGTGTTCGGTGCGGGCACGAGCATCGAAGTGTCCGAGGACCTGACCATCAGCAAGAAGACCTCGGCGGGCTCGACGGTCGCCTTCGACCAACTCAGCGCGGGCGCCCGCGAGCAGTTGGCGCTGCTCGGCCGAATCGCCTGCGCGGAGCTGATCACCCCGGCAGGTGCCGACGACGTCGGCGGCGTGCCGTTGATCCTCGACGACGCCTTAGGCCACACGGACCGTGGGCGTCTCGACCAACTGGCCGCGATCCTCGACAGGGCGGGCAGCAGAGTCCAGATCATCCTGCTCACGCATGCGCCGGAACGTTTCCGCATCGGCGCGGCCCATCGCGTGAACCTGTGACGGGCGGCTCCGGAGAAGTCGGTAGAGGACGACGAGAGCCCGGTGCCCGGCGGCGATCCGGTGGCGTCCGGGGTGATTCATGATCGCCGGATTTCAGGGAGCCGGGGACGGCTGGTAGAGTTGCCGGTCGCGTGGCCTGCGGTTCCTCAGCGCCGAAACGTCAGTCTCGAAACTCGACGCTCGGCGGGGATCGATCGCAGCGGCGCGGCGTTGCACAGCGTCCCCCTGGGACGCGCGGGAGTTCAAGCCCGCTGGTGGTCACACCTTTAAGACGCCGCGCGACCGCCTGGACCCGGTCCGATTCCCAGACCTCTCCGGTGGCCTGCCGCGCTGTAACCACCCCCAGGATGAAGAGGCTGTTCATGGCGAACATCAAGTCCCAGATCAAGCGGATCAAGACCAACGAGAAGGCGCGTCAGCGCAATCAGTCGATCAAGTCGTCGCTCAAGACGGCGATCCGCAAGGCGCGCGAGGCGGTCGAGGCCGGCGACAAGGCGAAGGCCGACGAGCTCGCCCGCGCCGCGTCCCGCCAGCTCGACAAGGCGGTCAGCAAGGGCGTCATCCACGCCAACCAGGCCGCCAACAAGAAGTCGGCGCTGACGAAGAAGGTCAACGGGCTGGACGCCTGACCCGGATTTCCGCAGTCCGCTGCCCGGGACGTCCTGGTGGATGTCCCGGGCAGCGCTGTGTTCACCGCGCTTGTCCGATCTCTCGCGATCGGGCCGGCGCTAGCGTTGCGGGGAGCGGGCGCCCGCGATGGCTACCAGGCACTTTTCCAGCGCGTAGGCGGGGTCGGCCGCGGCGCCCTTCACTCCCGCGTCGGCGGTGGCCACCGCGTGCAGTGCCACGGTCAGGCCGTCCGGGGTCCAGCCGCGCGCCTGGCGGCGGATCTTGTCGACCTTCCAGGGCGGCATGCCCAGGTCGCGGGTGTCGCGGCCGGCCGAGGCCACCTTGCCTATCTGGCGCACGCCGGTCGCCAGCGCACTGGTGATCAATACGGATGCGACGCCGGTGTCCAGGGCGAAGCGCAGTTGCTCCAGGGCCTCGCCGAGCTTGCCCTCCACGGTGAGGTCCGCGATGGTGAAGCCGGAGACCTCCGCCTGGCCGTTGTAGTAGCGCGCCACCACGGCCTCGTCGATGGCGCCTTCGGTGTCGGTGAGCAACTGGTCGGCCGCCGCGGCCAGCTCGCGCAGGTCGGAGCCGATCGCGTCGACGACCGCCTGGGCGGCCTCCTCGGTGATCGGGCGGCGCGCGCGGCGGAATTCGCCGCGCAGGAAGGTGATGCGCTCAGCCGGCTTCGACAGCTTCGGACAGTCCACGATCGCCGGCTTGTGCTTGCGGACCGCGTCGAGCAGGGCCTTGCCCTTGACACCGCCGGGATGCGTGAGCACCAGCACGATCTGCTCGGCCGGGTCGGCCAGGTAGCGGTTGATCTCCTTGGCCTGGTCCGCGCCGAGGTCCTGGACGCCGCGCAGCACGACGACCTTCGCCTCACCGAACAGCGACGGGGAGACCAGTTCGGCGAACGAGCCCGGCTGGAGCGATCCGGGTGCGAGATCGCAGATCTCGACGGACGGGTCGGCGGCCCGCGCCGCCGCCACCACGGCGGCGACGGCGCGGTCGGCCAGCAGTTCCTCCGGACCGGTGACCAGCGTCAGCGGCGGGGGCGGTGTGGCGGCGGAGGCGGCGGCGGGCATCGCGGATCAGCTCTCGGTGGTGTCGGCCGAGTCGGCGTCGGTGCCGTTGGCCGTGGTGATGATCCAGGCCAGGGTCAGCGCCTCCTCGCGCCAGGCGTCGTAGCGGCCGGAGCGGCCCGCGTGGCCGGCCTCCATCTCGGTCTTGAGCAGGAAGTCGCCGTCCGGGGCGGCGGCGCGCAGCCGGGCGATCCACTTGGCCGGCTCGTGGTAGTAGACCCGGGTGTCGTTGAGGCTGGTGGTGGCCAGGATCGACGGGTACTGCTTCGGCTCGACGTTCTCGTACGGGCTGTAGCTCTTCATGTACTCGTACACCTCGGCCGACTCCAGCGGGTTGCCCCACTCCTCCCATTCCAGAGCGGTGAGCGGCAGCGTCGGGTCGAGGATCGTGTTGAGCGCGTCGACGAACGGCACGTCGGCCACCACGCCGCGGAACGCGTCGGGCGCGAGGTTCGCGGCCGCGCCCATCAGCAGGCCGCCGGCCGAGCCGCCGCGCGCGACCAGCCGGTCCGCCGAGGTCCACTTCGCGGCCACCAGGTGCCGGGCGCAGGACGCGAAGTCGTTGAAGGTGTTGCGCTTGGCGAGCATCTTGCCCTCGTCGTACCAGGCGCGGCCCATCTCGCCGCCGCCGCGCACGTGCGCGATGGCGAATACGAAGCCGCGGTCCAACAGGGAGAGCCGGGCCACCGAGAAGTACGGGTCGATCGAGGCCTCGTACGAGCCGTAGCCGTAGATCACCGCGGGGGCGGTGCCGTCGGCCTGGACGCCCTTGCGGTGCACGATCGAGATCGGCACGTGCGTGCCGTCCGCGGCGACCGCCCAGTCGCGGTGCTGTTCGTAGTCGGCCGGGTCGTAGCCGCCGAGCACCGGCTGCCGCTTGAGCAGCTGGAGTTCGCCGGTGGCGATGTCGTAGTCGTACACGGTCGACGGGGTGACCAGCGAGCCGTACCCGAGCCGCAGCTTGCCGGTGGTGAACTCGGGGTTGTCTCCGGAGCCGACCGTGTAGATCGGCTCGTCGAAGCCGAGCGGCGTGCCCTTCGGGTCGGGCCGCGCGTCGGTGACCTGATGGATGGACAGGCCGGTCAGCCCGTCGCGCCGGTACTCGACCACGACGTGCCCGGCGAAGGCCTCGGCGTCGAGCAGCCGGGTGTCCGCGCGGTGCGGGATCAGGACCGTCCACTCGGCCGGAGCGGACAGCGAGGCGGTGGCCAGCTCGAAGTTCTGCTTGCCGTCCCGGTTGTGCAGCACCAGCAGCAGGTCCTCGGCCGGGTCGCTCGGGTGCGCCCAGTGGTCGACTTCGTATTCGACCCCTGACTCACGCGGTGCGACGACGGTGAACGCTCCGGTCGGGTCGGCGGCGTCCAGCAGCCACAGCTCGCTGGTCATCTTCGACGCGACGCTGATCATCAGGTACCGCTCGCTGCGGCTCAGGTCCACGCCGGCCGAGAAGCGCACGTCCGGCTCCTCGTAGACCAGCACGTCGTCGCTCGCCGCCGTGCCGACGGTGTGCCGGTGTACCCGGTACGGCCGCCACGCCTCGTCGACGGTCAGGTAGAACAGCGTCGAGCCGTCGGCCGACCAGGCGGAGCCGTAGAAGGTCTCCGGGACCTCGTCGGCCAGCGTCTCGCCGGTCTCCAGGTCCTTGACCCGCAGCGTGAAGCGCTCGCTGCCGGCGAAGTCCACCGAGTAGGCCAGCCGCCGTCCGTCCGGCGAGACGTCGAAGGCGCCGAGCGAGAAGAAGCCGTGCCCCTCGGCCAGCTCGTTGCCGTCCAGCAGTACCTGCTCGCCGGGCAGCGCCGAGCCGTCCTGCGGCAGGTCCGGCGGGGTGTCGCCGGTGGCCGCGAGCCGGCACTGGACGCCGTACTGCTTGCCCTCCTGAGTGCGCGAGTAGTACCACCAGCCGCCCTTGCGGGTCGGCACGGACAGGTCGGTCTCCTTGGTGCGCGCCTTGATCTCCTGGAAGATCTTCTCGCGCAGGCCCTCCTGCCCGGCCAGCCGCTCGCCGGTGTACGCGTTCTCGGCTTCGAGGTACGCGATGACGTCCGCGTTCTCCTTGTCGGCGAGCCAGAAGTAGGGGTCGTCGACCTTGTCTCCATGGTGGACGCGCTCGTGCGCGACGGTCTTCGCGAGGGGTGGCTGCATGGTCCCGATCCTACGGTTCCGCTCGGACGCGGGCGGGCCGCGCGCCTCGCCGCGACCGAATCCGCCGCCGTGGCCGGAGCCGTATCCGCCGTGCCTGCCGCCGCGCGTCCCGGTGTATCCGCGCGTCTCGGTGGCGTCCGGCTTCGAGGCCCCCGACCCGCCGGCCTGATCGCCGGGCACCCCGGATCCGTGCTGGGCGCGGACGGCGACCTGTCCGGGCACGGCGGACTGCCCGATCACGATGTCTCCGTCCAGGTCGGTGCGGTACACCCGCGCGCCGTCCTCTCCCGCGTAGTGCAGCGCGCGGGCGGTCGGATGCCCGTACGGGTTGCCGCGCCCGACCGATACCACCGCGACGCTCGGCTCGACGGCGGCCGCGAAGCCAGGGGCCTGATTTGCCGAGCCGTGGTGCGGGACCTTGAGCACCGTCGCCCGTAACTCGTCGCGGTGGCTGCCGGCGAGCAGGAGCTGCTGTACCGGTGACTCGATGTCCCCGGTGAGCAGCACGGTCAGTGCGTCGGCCGAGGCGAGCGCGGCGGTGTCCGCCGTCGCGGCGAGCGCCGGCGCCGCGATCGAGGCGGCCAGGACGATCGACGCGTTGTTCGGTCCGGAGCCGTCCCCTCCGCCGTCGTGCGAGCCGCCGGACTTCGAGCTGCCGGACTTCGAGCCACGGGATTTCGAGCCACGGGATTTCGAGCCGCCGGACTTCGAATAGCTGCCGCCGCTCGGCGACTCGACCAGTGGAAGCTGCGCCGGGTCCGGCCACAGGGCGTGCCAGCTCACCCGGCCGATCCGGCCGCGTTCGTACGGCTGGACCCGTCGCACCGGGACTCCCGCCGACGCCGCCTCGTCCCGCACGTGCGCGGCGCCGGCCGGCGGGTCGTCGACGAGCGTGGTCTCGATCGCGCCGACCCTGCGGCCGGACAGCAGCCCGGCCAGCCCGCCGACGTGGTCCTCGTGAAAGTGCGTCAGCACCACCAGCGGGACGTTCGTGATCGCGAACCGCCGTAGGCAGGCGTCTTCCAGGGCCGGGTCCGGGCCGGTGTCCACGGCGATGGCCGACGACGGACCGGTGTGCAGCAGCAGGCCGTCACCCTGGCCGACGTCGCAGACGACCATCGCCCAGTCCGCGGACGGTGGCCAGGCGGGCGCCGCGGCGTGCCGCATCACGGCCACGGCCCCCGCTACCAGCGCGCCACACAACGCCAACACGCCCAGCCGGATCCAACTGCGCCGGCGCGCGGCCACTGCCGAGCCTGGACGCGAGCGCTCCCCTCCGGCGCTGCGATCCGCCTCGTCCCTCCCTCGGCGACGAAGCTCCGTCATATCGACACCAACCCGGCCTTGTCCAGACCAGTGCGCGTTTGCGGCGCCGAGTCGCCATTCACGGCCCGCGAGCGGTTGCGCCGGCGTCCCAGCAGGCGCCAACCCGCCACATAGCAGCCGAGCAGCAGCGCGCAGCCGCCGATACCGGTCGGCCAGCCGACCGCCGCGCCGGGAACGGCCGCCGCATCGCGCGCGACCAGGCAGATCCAGCGCACCGGCCATTGCGCGACCCAGGCCACGGCGTGCCCGAGCGGCGGCCAGACGGCGTCGGCGGCCATGGCCCCGATGCCGAGCACGGTCGCGACGGGCGCGGCCGGGACGGCCAGGATGTTCGCCGGTACCGCGATCAGCGGCAGCGTGCCGGAGAACAGTACGAGGACCGGCTCGCAGAACAGCTCGGCCGCCGCCGTCGCCGCGGCCGGTCCGGCGATCCACAGCGGCACGCCGCGGTCCAGCAGCCGGTCGCACCAGCCCGGAGCGACGATCAGCAGGCCCGCCGTCGCGGCCGCCGAGAGCGCGAATCCGTAGGAGTGCGCGAGCCAGGGATCGATCAGCAGCAGGACGAGCGCCGCCGCCGACATCGTGGTCAGTGCCCGCACTCGCCGCCCGCTCACCGACGCCGCGCAGCCCAGCAGCGACATGACCGTCGCGCGCACCATCGGCGGGCCCGGCCGCGCGAGCAGGGTGAATCCGAGCACGACGACCACCGCCGACCCGGTCACCGCGCGCCCGCGCAACCCGGCCCAGCGGGCGACCGGCAACAGCGCGGTCGCCGCGAACACCAGGTTCTCGCCGCTGGCGACGGTGATGTACGCCAGCCCGGACCGTTTGAGCGCGTCGTTGAGTTCTGTCGGTTCGCGACTCGTGTCGCCGACGGCGACTGCGGGCAGGAAGCCGGCTTCCTCGGCCGGTAGCGTCGATGCGGCGTCACGCAGGTCCGCGCGCAGTGTGCCCGCGACGCTTTGGATGGTCGACGGCCCGCCGACCACATTCGGCCGACCGCGCGCAAGCAGGACGGCGCCGTCACTCGTGCCGCCGCGTGGCGGTTCCAGTCGTCCGGAGAGTCGGAGATGCTCGGAAGGCAGCAGGACCATCCACGCGTCGAAGTCGGCCGGGCTGCGTGGCCTCACCAACACGGTGGCCGACGTGCCGGTCTCGTAGCGAAGCCCGGTGCCAGTGGTCACCTGGGTGATGCGGACAGGCAGCAGCACGAGCTGCGAGACGGTCGGCTTGCGCGCGCTCGGCCCGCCGGTGTCCGGTGATCGGTTCGGTGCGGCCGACCGTCCGGGTTGAGTCGACGCGACACGGCGCGGATCGCCGGTCACGGTGAGCGCCGTCCCGACGAACGCCGATTGAGCGGCGAGACCCGGAACCGGGCCGCTGGAGGCGGTCGCGACGTGTACGGCCGCTGACAGCGCGAGTCCGGCGGCGACGAGCAGCATCGTGCACAGCGCCGAGGCCCAGGGCTCGGGAGCGGCCGGGTGCGCGGCGACGCGACGTTGCGCGTGCACCATTCCGGCCATGCCGAGCAGGGCGATCGTCGTGGCGAGGACGGCGGTCGTACCGGGCGGCATGGACAGGCCGAGCCAGGTCGCCGCCCAACCGGCGAGCACCGGTGGCAGAAGTCTGAGATCGGCGGGCTGCGGCGGGCGTCTCATCGCGGCCCCCGCGGCGATATGGATCCACGCGGCGGGCGGCCGGTCACGGCGTCACCCACTGGCGTAGGGCCGCGAACTTGGCCGGGCCGAGGCCTTTGACCTGCTGTAGCTCGGTGACTGAGCTGAATGATCCGTGCTGAGCGCGCCAGTCGATGATGCGCTGCGCCATGGCCGGACCGACGCCGGGCAGCTGTTCGAGCTGGTCGGCGGTCGCGGTGTTGAGGTGGACCGGTCCGGGAGGCGGGGCCTTGCCGCCGGAGTGCGCGGCTGCCGCCGGTCCCGCGCCGTTGACCGACCCGCCGACGACCGCCGAGCCGGCCGGCGCGCCGACGAGCACCTGTTCACCGTCGTTGAGGACGCGCGCTTGGTTCAGCGGCACCAGATCGGTGCCGGGCAATGCGCCGCCTGCCGCGTGTAGAGCGTCCATGACGCGCGAACCTGCGGGCAGGTGGATGACGCCGGGCTTCGCGACCTTGCCCTCGACGTCGACGACTATGCCGGTCGCGGTCGACAGGTCTGCCGGTGGCGCGCCTTGGAGCGCGGCTCCGAAGTTGGGCGCGGCATTGCCGTCCGTACGTGCGATCGGGGCCGCCGCGGGTGACATGCCGCCGGGGCTCGGGCGTGCCGGTCGACCGACCGTGACGAGTTGTGGCCCGCCGACCTGGCGGGACTGGGCGCGAAACAGCGTCCAGCCGCCGAGCACGACGGCGGCGACCGCCACCACGGCCGCGAGCGCGGTGCCGGTGCGCCGGTCGAGCCGCCAGCGGCCCTGAAGCGTGACCGGGAGCCGGTCTTTGAACCGCTCGATCAGGAGATTGAGACGGGCCGGGCGGCGCGGCCGTGGTACCTGCGGCGGCGGCTGCGGTGGACGTACCGCGGACCCGGCGGACGGCGTGGACGGCGCCGGATCCGGCCCGCCGCGAGGTGGCGCGCCGAGGTTGAAGCCGAGATCGCCGGCGAGGACCGACGTGCTGCGGATCTCGGGGCCGGGCCACGGCTTCAGCCTGGGCGCACCCGGGTCGCCGGGCGGTTCGGGATGTCGGCCCGGTGGACCCGGGTCGGTCTCCCGTTCGTATTCGTATTCGGATTCAGGCTCCGGATGCGGATGCGGATGCGGATCGTGCGGCGACTCCATCACGCGCACGGGATCGTCGCCCGGACCGAGCCTGCGGACCGTGACCGTGGCGGCCCGGACGGCTCGGTCGATCTCCCGCTGCGCGAATCCCCTGCGCTCGTTCCCTGACATGGCTGCTCCTCGAAGACGCGGACCACGTTTGTGATCTTCGCTTTCGACGATACGGAACCGCCGTGTCGCGATCATCCGGTTTCGGCACATCTGTGGATAACTATTTCCAGATGCGCGGTTTGCCGGAATGTGCCTCGGCCGCCGGGTTCTGACGGCACGTCAGAGCCGCGGCGGCGAACCTCCCGGTCAGCCCTTGCCGGGGTCGAGCCTGCCTTCGATCCGCTCCAGGCGCTGGACGACCGGCTTGAGCTGCTGGTCGATCAGCTGGGAAAGCTTGGCCATGGGGTCGGCCAGTTCCGCGCCGGCGGCGGGCTTCTTCTCGCCCTGCTGCGCGCGCATCAGCATGAGGCCGGACAGCGCGGCCGTGACGGCGCGCCGGGTCAGGCGCAGGTCAGCGC
>JBOHCW010000245.1:0-8426 GCA_050725375.1 Actinocrinis sp.
GCCGCCGCCGCAGCCCGGCCGCCTCGCGCTTGCGCGCGTGCTCGCCGAGCCAGGCCAGCGGGTCGGCGGGCGTGGTCGTGGGCGCAGGGAAGGTGGTCACGTGGTCGTCTCCCGCTCGGGTCGTCGGACGAAGGGCCATCCGCGGCGCTCCGCGCCTGGGATACTGAGCCAATGCCGTCCATGAACGATCTGGTCCGCGCGCACACCACGCTCGACGCGCGAGACCTGGAGTGGCTGCACCTCATTGTCGCCGACTGGCAGATGCTCGCCGACCTGTCCTTCGCCGACCTCGTGCTGTGGGTGCCCACCGCGGACGAGACCCGGTACGTGGCGGTCGCGCAGATGCGGCCGAACACCGGCCCGACCTCGTATCCCGACGACCTGGTCGGCCACGTGGTGCCGCGCGGCAAACGACCGCTGCTCGACCAGGCCCTGGACGAGGGCCGGATCATCCGCGAGGGCGACCCGGAGTGGCGCGAGGCGGTGCCGGTGCGCGTCGAGGCCATCCCGGTGCGCCGCGCCGACCGGGTGATCGCGGTGATCGGCCGCAACACCAACCTGCTCACGGCGCGCACGCCGAGCCGGCTGGAGCTGACCTACCTGCAGACCGCGGCCGATCTGGCGCAGATGATCGCCACCGGCCGGTTCCCGTACGCCGACGCGCGCAGCCACCTGGACGCGATGCCGCGGGTCGGCGACGGCATGATCCGGCTCGACGCGGACGGCGCGGTCACCTACGCCAGCCCGAACGCGGTCTCGATGTTCCACCGGCTCGGCCACGCCGCGGACCTGGTCGGCGCGCACTTCGGCAAGGTCTGCGCCGAACTGCCGGCCCCGCAGGCCGGGCCGGTCGACGAGGCGCTGTCCGCGACCGTGGACGGCCGGGCCGCCCGCGACACCGAACTGGAGGCGGCCGACGGCGCGATGCGGCTGCGCACCATACCGCTCACCCCGCAGGGCACCCGGATCGGCGCGATGGTGCTGGTGCGCGACGTGACCGAGCTGCGCCGGCGCGACCGCGAGCTGGTGACGAAGGACGCGACCATCCGGGAGATCCACCACCGGGTCAAGAACAACCTGCAGAACGTCGCGGCGCTGCTGCGCCTGCAGGCGCGGCGGCTGGACGAGCCGCGCGGCAGGGCGGCGCTCAACGAGGCGGTGCGCCGGGTCGGCTCGATCGCGATCGTGCACGAGACCCTGTCGCAGACCCTGGACGAGCGGGTCGCGTTCGACGAGATCGCCGACCGGGTGCTGGCCATGGTGGTGGACTACTCGTCGGCCTCCGGCGGCGGCGCCTCCTCGCGCGGCGTGCACTCGCGCCGGGTCGGCTCATTCGGCGTGCTGGCCGCGCAGGTCGCCACGCCGCTGGCGATGGTGCTGACCGAACTGCTGCAGAACGCCTTCGAGCACGGACTCGACGGTGCCGGCTCCTCGCTCGAAGTGACCGCGATGCGCCAGGGCCGCCGGCTGACCATCCTGGTCGCCGACGACGGCCGCGGCCTGCCCGAGGGCTTCGACCCGAGCAGCGCGGGCAACCTGGGGCTGCAGATCGTGCGCACCCTGGTGGCCGGAGACCTCAGCGGCACCTTCGACATGACGCCGCGTGAGGGCGGCGGCACCGTGGTGACCCTGGATCTCAACGTCGGGGACTGAGTCAGGCATCAGGTCAGAGGCCGGGTGGATCGACCGCAGCCGAACCGGACACCCGTCTGGCGGCGCCGCTCGGCCACAGGTCGATCAGCGCCACGGTGACGGTGGCGGCCCGGCCGATGTCCAGCGATTCGGCCTTGCGCACCGCCTGCTTGATCGGCAGCACGTAGCAGCCGCGTTTCCCGTCGGGGAAGACGGATGTGGCCCACGTGCTGCCGCCGAGCGTCACGCGGACCCGCACGGAGCCGAACCCGCGACGAGTCCCGTCGCTCAACGCGCTGATCTCGTCGGACGCGTCTGCGGGCAGGCTGACGAACGCCCAGTTCTCGGTCTTGCGCGCTTCCCAGAGCCACAGCTCGGCATCGAAGGTGAATTCCACGCTCCGAGCATTCCAGCCGCCGCCGACACCCTCGCGCGAAACGCGCCGGACCGCCTCGACGAGGCCGGATCGTTCAGCTGTCGCGCCGCTCGATCAGCACGGCCGCCAGCACGATGGCGGCCGCCGGGTAGCAGAGGAACACCGCGAGGCCGGTCCACGCCCCGAGCGCGCCAGGGGTGTGCGACACCGCCATGACCTGGCTGCCGGCGTTCACCGGCATGTAGTTGATCACGTGGTCGCGCCACGCGGTCGGCAGAGTGTCGATCAGCGCGGTGGTCGCGTACAACAGTCCGAACAGGGCCGAGAGCGCGCCCGCGGAGTGGCGGATGAGCGCGCCGAGCCCGAAGCCGAGCAGCGCCGTGGCGGCCAGGTAGAGCCCGGCGCCCGCGACGGCGCGCAGCGCTCCCGGGTCCGCGAGCGAGACGCCGAGGTGCTTGCCGGACAGGATGGCCTGGCCCAGACCGAACGCCGCGAAGCTGACCGCCTCGCCGAGCAGCACGGTGGCACCCGTGAGCACCAGGCCCTTGGCCGCCAGGACCAGCCGCCGCTGCGGCACCGCGGCCAGAGTGGCGCGGATCATCCCGGTGCCGTACTCGCCCGAGATGACCAGCACGCCGAGAGCGCCGAGAGCGACCTGCGCGAGGTAGAGCCCGGACAGACTGAAGTTGGTCAGATCGCCCTGGCGATCGTCCGGTGACATGGTGCTGTATTCCTGGGCGTAGCGCACACAGATCGCCACCGCCACCGCGACCGCGCCGAAGGCGGCGAACAGGGCCGTGAGATACGTCGAGCGCACGGTACGCAACTTGGTCCACTCCGAGACCAGCAGGTTGCCGAATCCGACGGTGGCGGCGGACGCGCCGGACGCGCCGACCGTCTCGGCCGCTGCGTCGAGGGGCGGGGCGGTCATGCGCGCACTCGTCGGCCGTCGGCGGCGCTGTGGTGCTCGACGCTCTCGCGGGTCAGTTCCAGATAGGCGGATTCCAGCGCGGCGCTCTGCGGCGCGAGGCCGTGGACGGTGAGCCGGTGCGCGGTGGCCAAGTCCCCTACCCGGGCACAGTCCAGTCCGCCGACGAGCAGCGCGTCGGGGTCCTCGCCCGTCTCGACCTGAGCCCCGGCCTCGCGCAGCACCTGGGCGAACTGCGCGGACTGGGGCGTGCGCAGCACGATGTGCGCGGACGGCCCCGCGGCGATGATCTCGGCCGTGCTCGCGTCGGCGACGAGCCGTCCCTTCCCGATCACGATCAGATGGTCGGCAGTCAGCGCCATCTCGCTCATCAGGTGGCTGGAGACCAGGACGGTGCGGCCCTGCGCCGCGAGGCCGCGCAGCAGTCCGCGGATCCAGGAGATCCCTTCGGGGTCGAGCCCGTTGACCGGCTCGTCGCAGATCACCACCCCGGGATCGCCCAGCAGCGCGGCCGCGAGGCCGAGGCGCTGTCCCATGCCTAGGGAGTAGCCCCCGGCCCGCCGGTGCGCCACCTCGCCGGAAAGGCCGACCAGGTCGAGCACCTCCCCGACCCGGCGACGCGCGATGCCGTTGCTCTGGGCCAGGCACAGCAGGTGGTCGTAGGCGCTGCGGCCGCGGTGCCAGGCGCGGGCCTCCAGCAGCGCGCCCACCTCGTGCAGCGGGCGGCGCAACTCGCGGTAGGGCCGGCCGCCGACGGTGATCGCGCCCGCGGTGGGCAGGTCAAGCCCGATGATCATGCGCATGGTGGTGGACTTGCCCGCGCCGTTGGGGCCCAGGAAGCCGGTGACCCGGCCGGGCAGCACCGTGAAGGACAGGTCGTCCACGGCGGTCGTCGCGCCGTAGCGTTTGGTCAGTGCCCTGGCTTCGATCATCGCGAGCCCCGAGCGTTCTCGCAGTGGTCTGTGTTCGCTGTGTCCATGACCCCGAAGCTACGGCGGCCGCACCGGGCCGGGCTTCCCCCGCGAGTAGCCCGCCGACCCGGCGCCGCTGCTACTCCAGAGCCAGGTGCGGTCCCGCTACCGGACCGGACCGGGCTCCCTGGCGACGGCCTCGCCCGGAGTGATCAGACCGGACTCATACGCCAGGACCACGGCCTGCACCCGGTCGCGCAGCCCGAGCTTGCCCAGCACGGAGCTCACGTGCGTCTTGACGGTCTGCTCGGCCAAGTGCAGGTCGGCCGCGATCTCGGCGTTGGCCAGGCCCCGGGCCACCAGCAGCAGCACCTGGTGTTCACGGGGTGTCAGGCGCTGCAGTTCCGGCGGCGCGTGCAGCCGGGCGCGGCGCGCGAACTGCGCGATCAGCCGGCGGGTCAGCACCGGGGCGAGCAGCGCCTCCCCCGCGCCGACCACCCGGACCGCCTCCAGGATCTGTTCGGGGGTCGCGTCCTTGAGCAGGAAGCCGCTCGCCCCTGCCCGCAGCGCGTCGTACACGTATTCGTCGAGGTCGAAGGTAGTCAGGATCAGGACCTTCACCTGCGGCGTGTCGGCCCGCAGCAGCCGAGTCGCGTCAATCCCGCCCATCACCGGCATCCGGATGTCCATCAGCACCACGTCCGGGGCCAGCAGCCCGGCCAGCCGGACCGCCTCGCGTCCGTCCCCGGCGCTGCCCACCACCGTCAGGTCCGGTTGGGAATCGAGCAGCGAGGTGAAGCCGAGGCGCACCACGGCCTGGTCGTCGACGATCAGAATCCGCAGGCCGCCTCCACTCTCGCCGGTCGCCGTCGGTGCGCCCGCCTCATGCACGGCGGCCCTCCGCGTTCCCCGCCGGCCTCAGCGGCAGCCGGACGGCGACGGTGAACCCACCCGCCGCGTCGGGTCCGGCCTCCAGGCTCCCGTCGAGGACGGCGACCCGCTCGCGCATGCCGATCAGGCCGTATCCGCCGTTCTGCGGCTCCGGTCGCGGGCCCTGGCGCGGTTTCGAACCGTGGTGCGCCGCGGATCCGGATCCGTCGTCGCGGACGGTGATGAGCAGCGCGTCGTCGCAGTACTCGATCCCGACGCGGGCGCGGCTGCCGGAGGCGTGCCGGCCCGCGTTGGTCAACGATTCCTGCACCACGCGGTAGCCGCACAGTTCGAGTGATTCGGGCAGCGGCCTGATCCGCCCGGACACGCCCAGCGACACGTCGAGACCGTTCTCCCGCACCCGCCGGGCGAGTTCCGGCACGTCGGCCAGGCACGGTTGCGGGGCCTGGCCGACCTCGGCGTCGCCCGCGCGCAGAACTCCCAGGACCGTACGCAACTCGGTCAACGCGGTGCGCGCCTGCTCGGCGATCTCCTCGTATGCGGCGCGTGCGGCTGGGGGCAGATCCGGCTGACCATAGGGCGCGGTAGCCGCGCGCACGGCGATCAGCGAGACGTGATGGGCCACCACATCGTGCAGCTCGCGGGCGATCGCCGAGCGTTCACGCGCCACCGCGTCGCGCTCGCGCAACTCGGTGACCAGCGCGGCGGCCGCCTGCCGCTCGACGGCCGAACTGCGCCGGGCGCGCAAGCTCTCGCCCACGCCCCAGGCCGTCACCGTGGCCAGGAACTCCGCGGCGGTCGCATCCCAGGGCGTGTTGTTGCGCGGCGAGGAGATCAGCGCCGCGCACACCACGGCGGCCTCACAGAGCCCCAGGGCGGTGAACGCGGCGCGGCGCGGCAACAGGATCGGGCACAGGCCCAGCGCGTAAAACCAGCCGGCCACTGCGGGAATCGGCCACGAGAGCCGGCCGAAGACGATGAACACGCCATTCGCCGCGAGCACGGTCGACAGCGCGAGCGCCGGGAATCTGCGGGCCACTGCGAGCGGCACGGTGGCCAGCAGGGCGAGGGGCAGCACAACGGCCATCGCCAGCGTCTGCGGATGCCCGGGGAACAGCAGTGTGCTGATACTGAGGAGTAACACGTCGCCGAATGCGCCGCGCCTGCTGCGATAGAGCGCGGTGAGCGCGGTCGCGACGTAGTTGACCAGTTCGCCCGGCCACGCCTGCTGCCTCGGCCGCCTGGGCCTGGCGGCCCCGGCGGGGCGCGCAGTCGCGGTAAGGCCCGGCCTCGGCACGGTCGATACACGCATGCCACCAGAATGCCCGCCGCACGGCCGGATGAGCATGCCGCCACGGGACGATCCGACCCCCTACCCAGGTATGACGACCCGTCGCATTCGTCCACCGGGGCCCGGCAGGGTGAGCGTCGCACCGCGGGCGACGTAAAGGCATCGACAACGCGCGTAAAGGAATAGCGCGCATGACGAAGGGACCGGCCACGAGTGGTCCGGTCCCTTCGCTCTGTCGCACTGTACGAACTGCCGCTGGTTAGCGGGCGAATCCCTCAGCGGTCTTAGGCCATCCGAGAACGGGCACGGGCGGCGCGGCGCTTGAGCGCGCGGCGCTCGTCCTCGCTCATCCCGCCCCAGACACCCGCGTCCTGTCCGGACTCGAGCGCCCACTGGAGGCACTGGTCAATGACGTCGCAACGGCGGCAAACGGCCTTTGCATCCTCAATCTGCAGCAGTGCCGGCCCGGTGTTCCCGATCGGGAAGAACAGCTCCGGGTCCTCATCGCGGCACGCGGCGCGGTGGCGCCAGTCCATCGGTCCTAACTCCTCGCATATGGCGCTGCGGACGGCGGTGGGGTGTCGCCTATCACAGCTTGAATGACTGAGTGCGTTTGTGCAGTGTTGATACTGCGGTGCTTTACGCGCCGCGGGGAGCGCGACGCGACAAGCACTGGGGTCCTGGCGCCGCCACCACACGTGCGCCGGACTCCTACTTAATGCAGACGCCGAATCAATTGTTCCCGGTTCACTGACCGCCGCCGGCTGCGCCGGGAGGCCTTGTGAATGTGAACGCTTTCACGAGCGTCTCCGCTCGAAGCGGCGGGTCAGCTGTGCCGACCCTGCCGTGACGTGCGGGGGGATCTTGTGCCTTGGGCTGTTGCTGGTCTCGGAGCCTTCGACGCGTCCTCGCCGGGGCGAGTCGCGCGCCGCTGCTTTCAGCTTCGGGGCCGGTCAGTCGACCGGTCACTCCTCACTGAGCGATCACAGCCGTGGTCTCAAGGCCGTGAACAAGCCTGGCAGGCCCGGGCGCCCAGCACAAGGGTTTAGCTACGGGATTATGGATTTCTCAGGTGTCTGCTGGATCACACCTTGCCTTTGAAGGCGGGCGACGAAGGCGGCGGCGATGAGTCCAAGGTTCCCTACGGTGACGGGCCGAGTCCGCGCTGTGCCCGGCCGGTGCTCAGCGCGTTCTCTCGCCCAACGCAGACAAGTACATCACGCGAACACGCGCAACGCATCGGGAACACTACGGAATGTCACACGTTCGCGTGGTCCCAGGTAATCGCCGTCCACCTGGAAGGCCACCGGCCTTTGCGCCGAAAGAGTGAGTTCGGGCAGATCGTGCCGGATCAGCACGCCGCGGCCCCGGTCCAGTCGCCGCGACTGGGCCACCAGCCGGCCCACCGTCTGCCACATCGGCAGGGGCGACATCGTGGACAGGCCGAACAGGTCCAGGCCGGTCTCGAAGCCGGCCTGCGGCGTGGCCAGGATCGCCCGGTTGCCCAGGTAGGTCCACGGCGCGGTGTTCGCCAACACGGCCATGAACAGCGGGTCGAGCTCCGTGCCGTCCGCGAGCGTCGTGGTGATCGGCGCGGTCTTGCGGTCGGTGTTGCGGAAGTACTCGCTCAGGGCCGAGCGGATGTAGAGCGCGCCGGTCGAGCGGCGTCCGGCCGCGCGCTGGCGTTCCACCGCGCCGACGACCGCCGCGTCGAAGCCGTAGCCGGCCGAGAAGGTGAAGTACCGGGGCGCTTCGCCGTCCTCGGAAAGCGCCGCGCCCATGGACACCAGGCGCGTGCGCCGCTCGCGCAACAGGCGCAACAATGCGCCGGTGGCTTCCACGGCGTGATTCGGCAGCCCGAGTGCGCGGGCGAAGACGTTGGTCGAGCCGCCCGGGACCACGGCGAGCGCCGGCACCGTAGGACCGGGCCCGTCCGCCAACAGACCGGTGACGACCTCGTTGACTGTGCCGTCGCCGCCGAAGGCGATGACCACGTCGATACCGGTCTCGGCCGCCTCACGGGCGAGATCCGCCGCGTGGCCGCGCCGCTCGGTGCGTACCGCGCGCAGTTCGAGCGCGGAGGAGAGCGCGCCGACGAGCACGTCGCGCGTGCGCTCGGTGGCCGTCGTCGCCTTGGGATTCATCACCAGCAGGCCGCGACGCGGCTTCCGCTCGGGTTCGGCGGCGGCGGGAGCGGGGTGATTCGCACGCTCGACGGGTGTGGCCAACTGGTCGTCGGACATGCAGCACACAGTACCTAGGGAAGGTGCCACTGTGCTGTGCGGTCGCCCTGTCGTTCGGGCGGGCGATGTGGGGACCGCCATCCGGTGCGGTACCCGCGAGTTGTACGCTGCGTAGCGTGAATGGGCAGCGTGCACTAGATGCGGAGGCCGGCGA
>JBOHCW010000246.1:0-8222 GCA_050725375.1 Actinocrinis sp.
CGTCCAGGCCGCGCGAGCGTCCGAGCTCGACGTAGCCGAAGCCGTCGGCCAGCGTGAAGGCGAGTTCCTGCGCGGCCGTCGCACCGGCCTCGCGGATGTGGTAGCCCGAGACCGAGAGCGGCTTGTAGGCCGGGACCTTCTCGGTGCAGAACTCCATCAGGTCGCCGATCAGGCGCAGGTGCGGCTCGGGCTCGAAGAGCCACTCCTTCTGCGCGATGTACTCCTTGAAGATGTCGGTCTGCAGCGTGCCGTTGAGCTTGCCCACCTCGACGCCCTGACGCTCAGCCGCGACCACGTACATGCAGAACACCGGCACGGCCGGGCCGCTGATCGTCATCGACGTGGTGACCTCGCCCAGCGGGATGCCGCCGAACAGCACGTCCATGTCGGCCGCCGAGTCGATCGCCACCCCGCAGTGCCCGACCTCGCCGAGCGAGCGCGGGTCGTCCGAGTCCCGGCCCATCAGGGTCGGCATGTCGAAGGCCACGGACAGCCCGCCGCCGCCCGCCGCCAGGATCGCCCGGAACCGCTCGTTGGTCTGCGCCGCGCTGCCGAACCCGGCGAACTGCCGGATCGTCCAGGGCCGCCCGCGATATCCGGTCGGGTAGAGCCCTCGGGTGTACGGGTACTCGCCGGGCCAGCCGACACGGTCGAAGTCCGGCACCGCGGAGCCCGGCGGCGGACCGTACACCGGCTCGGTCTCGCTGCCGGAGATGGTGGTGGTGTCGCGGTCGGTCTTGGCGGCCCTGTCATAGGCGCCCTGCCACCGTGCCCGGCCCTCGGCGATGCTCGCGTCATCCATGCGACCAAAGTACTAGGACGTCCTAATACCTGTCGACGCGACGTGCCCGTTGTGGTCTGAACGGTTGGTCAGCCGGCGGCTTCGGTCCGGCCGCCGTCCTGCGCCTCGACGAAGTCGCCGGCGGAGTGGCGCAGCTCGCGCAGCACGGTGAACAGCGACCGGTGCTGCCCGGTGTCCAGGGCGGCCAGCCCGAACTGAGCCGCCATCAGGTCCGCGGTCGCCTTCTCGACCACCACGCGGCCCTCGGGCGTGATCTCGGCCAGCACGCCGCGCCCGTCCCGCGGGTTCGGCTTGCGCCGCACCAGGCCGGAGCGGGTGAGCCGGTCCACGATGTTGGTGACCGAGGTCGGGTGCACCTGCAGCCGCTCGCCGATCTTGGACAGCGGCAGCGCGCCGCGCCCGCTGAACGTGAGCAGCACCAGCGCCTCGTAGCGGGCGAAGGTGAGGTCGTACGGCTTCACGATCGCGTCGACCTCGGCCAGCACCAGCTGGTGCGCGCGCATGAGCGAGGTGACCGCGAGCATCGAGGTCGACTCGCCCCAGCGCTGCTCCCACAGCTCGAAGGCCCGCAGGACCGGGTCGAAGGGCAGCGCCCCGGCGCCGTTGCCTTGGCCCTGGTTCTGGTTCGCCATCGGGACTGTCTCCTCCATCGGCACCGGCTGCCCGCGTCGCTCGGGCGCGGCGCGCCTGGTGCTGCGGCCGCGGGTCAGCCTTCGAGCATCGCCCGGTCGCGCACGGCGCCGGTGGCCGCCGAGGTGGCCAGCAGCGCGTACGTCTTGAGCGCCGGCGAGACCGGACGCTCGCGGTCGGCCGGACGGTAGCCGCGGCCGGCTTCCAGCGCCGTACGCCGCGCGGCCAGCGCCTCGTCGGCGACGTTCAGCGTAATGGAGCGCTCGCGGATGTCGATCGCGATCTCGTCGCCCTCCTCGACCAGCGCGATCACGCCGCCGGAGGCCGCCTCGGGGGAGACGTGCCCGATCGACAGGCCCGAGGTGCCGCCGGAGAACCGGCCGTCGGTGATCAGCGCGCACTTCGCGCCGAGGCCCTTGCCCTTGAGGAACGCGGTCGGATACAGCATCTCCTGCATGCCGGGGCCGCCCTTGGGGCCCTCGTAGCGGATGACGACGACGTCGCCCTCGACGATCCGGTTGTTCATGATCGCCTCGACCGCCTGCTCCTGCGACTCGAACACCCGCGCCGGGCCGCTGAAGGTCCAGATCGACTCGGCCACGCCCGCCGTCTTCACCACCGCGCCGTCGGCCGCGATGTTGCCCCACAGCACGGCCAGGCCGCCGTCCTTGGTGTAGGCGTTCGGCACCGAGCGGATACAGCCGCCCTCGGAATCGGTGTCCAGCGAGTTCCAGCGGTTCTCGGTGGAGAACGGCTCGGTGGTGCGCACGCCGCCGGGCGCCGCGTGGAACAGCTCGACCGCCGCGTCGTGCGCCTTGCCGCCGCGCACGTCCCAGGCGTCCAGCCAGGCGGCCATGGTCGGGGCGTGCACCGTGTGGACGTCCTCGTCCAGCAGGCCGCCGCGGCGCAGTTCGCCGAGGATCGCCGGGATTCCGCCGGCGCGGTGCACGTCCTCCATGTAATAGGTCTGGGTCGGCGTCGCCTTGTTCGGCGCCACCTTCGCGATGCACGGCACCCGGCGCGAGGTCGCGTCGATCTCCTTGAGGCCGAAGCCGACGCCGGCCTCCTGTGCGGCGGCCAGCAGGTGCAGCACGGTGTTGGTGGAGCCGCCCATCGCCACGTCCAGCGCCATCGCGTTGCCGAACGCGGCCGGGGTCGCGATCGAGCGCGGCAGCACCGACTCGTCGTCGCCCTCCTGGCCGTTGAGGCCGTAGTACCGCTCGCACAGCTCGACGACCAGCGAGCCCGCCCGCTCGAACAGCGCGCGCCGCTTGGTGTGCGTGGCCAGCACCGAGCCGTTGCCGGGCAGGCCCAGGCCCAGCGCCTCGACCAGGCAGTTCATCGAGTTCGCGGTGAACATCCCGGAACACGACCCGCAGGTCGGGCAGGCCGAGCGCTCGATCGTGTCCAGCGTCTCGTCGGAGACGTTCTCGTCCGCGGCCGCCGACATCGCGTCGATCAGGTCGAGCTTGGTGATCTCATCGCGGCTGTGCGCCACCCCGTCGCGGATGTGCGCCTGGCCGGCCTCCATCGGGCCGCCGGAGACGAACACGGTCGGGATGTTCAGCCGCAGCGCGGCCATCAGCATGCCCGGGGTGATCTTGTCGCAGTTGGAGATGCACACCAGCGCGTCGGCGCAGTGCGCGTTGACCATGTACTCAACCGAGTCGGCGATCAGCTCGCGCGAGGGCAGCGAGTAGAGCATGCCGCCGTGGCCCATCGCGATGCCGTCGTCGACCGCGATGGTGTTGAACTCCTTGGCCACGCCGCCGGCCTCGGCCACGGATCCGGCGACGATCTCGCCGACGTTGCGCAGGTGCACGTGTCCCGGCACGAACTGGGTGAACGAGTTGGCGATCGCGACGATGGGTTTGCCGAAGTCCGACTCTGTCATGCCGGTGGCCCGCCAGAGCGCCCGGGCGCCCGCCATGTTCCGCCCGTGCGTGGAGGTGCGTGACCGCAGTGCCGGCATCGTCGGCTCCTTGCTACTCGCTCGTCTGCTCGTCCGTGACTCGGTGGGATTCTCCCACCATGTCCGGTGCGCGGATGGCCCATCCCATCTGATGGACGCGGGGCCCGCACTCTTCGCCCTGGTGTGGACCCCGGCCTGAAGGACTCGTCGGCGGGCTGGACAGCCGCCGCGCCGTACATCCGCTCGGCCCCGCGGGTCGGCCGTCGCTAGACCGTGACGGGCTCGGTGACCGGGGCGGCCCCGGCCAGCTCGGCGCGCACCGAGCGCTCGGCGAAGAACGCGCCGGTCGGCAGCACGGCCATCACCAGCACCCAGATCGATCGCCTGGCGCTCCAGCGCTGCTGCGCGCGGCCGACGACGGCCAGCACGACGTAGGCGATGAACAGGATGCCGTGCACCATGCCCATGATCGACACCGCGATCGGCAGGTTCGCGCCGTACTTCAGCGGCATCGCCACCAGGAGCAGGACCAGGAACGAGACGCCTTCGGCCAGCGAGACGGGGACGAAGTAGCGGGAGAACAGGCTCTTGTCGGCCATGGGGGAGATCCTCGGTAGGGGACTTGGGTCGCGATCGGCTGTGCGCGTCAAGCTTATCGACACTTGGTCGACAAAAATGCGCGGGGGTGCGTCGGCCGAGTCACACCGGGTCCGCCCGACAGACTCTCGGAAGAACGCTGCCGCAGGAGCGTCTCGGCACTACTCTGTGTGGCCATGGATTGGAACAGGCGCCACTGCGCGCGACGGGGGCACGTTCTCTACGCTCCGACCGAACCCGAGTACCGCGACCGCATCCGCACCGACACCGCCGTCGGCCCGGCCTGGCGCTGCCTGCGCTGCGGCGACTTCGTCCTGCGCGAGCCCGAGGACTCCGGGCCGGCGCAGCACGCGCCGCTCGTGCCGCGCGGCAAGGCGCTGCGCTCGCGGCTGGTGATGCGGCTGCTGGCGATCGAGCGGATCTTCCGCTTCCTGCTGGTCGGCGCCGCGTCCTACGCGGTGTGGAAGTTCTCGAACTCGCAGGCCGCGCTCTCCCAGCTCTTCCAGCACGACCTGACCGCGCTCAAGCCGCTGGCCACCCACTTCGGCTACGACCTCGACCACTCGTCCATCGTCGACACGATCCGCAAGTCCTTCCACTACAAGCACTCCACGCTCACGATCGTGTCCGTCCTGCTGGCCGTCTACGCGCTGATCGAGCTGGTCGAGGCGGTGGGCCTGTGGCTGGCCCGGCGCTGGGGCGAGTACTTCGCGGTGGTGGCCACCGCGGCGTTCCTGCCGATCGAGGTCTACGAGCTGACCGAGAAGCAGTCCGCGTTCAAGCTGGGCACCTTCGCGCTCAACGTGCTCGCGGTGCTCTACCTGCTGCTGTCCAAGCGGCTGTTCGGCCTGCGCGGCGGACGCGCGGCGGCGGAGCGTGAACTGCACAGCGCCTCTCTGCTGGAGATCGAGGAGGCGACGGGGACTGATCCAGCCGCGTCCGGCGTTGGCGTCAAGGACGGCGTCGTGCCTGACGTCGCGGACGCCGGCGACACATCGCCCTTGCCGCGGCGCGTGCCGGGCGTTGCCTCGAATGACGCAGCGGGCGTGGTAACCGGGGCAGGGCGGTCCGAGGCGGACGCCGACGTCGGAGGCGCCGTTTAGGCTGGACAACCGGCGGTTCGCAGGCCGGCTCGAACGTCGCGTCAACGCGATGATCCGATCATCCGCCCAAATTATGTTCAGCTTTCAACTAACAGACGGTATCCTTGAGCCATGGACACTGCCCCGCGCTGGCTCGACGACGCCGAACAACGGACGTGGCGCGCGTGGCTGGAGGTCATGCGGCTGCTGCCGGCCCAGCTGGAAGACCGCCTGCACGCGCGGCACGACCTGAACCTGACCGACTACCAGGTCCTGGTCGAGCTCTCCGAATCCGAGGAGGGCCGGCTGCGGATGACCGAGCTGTCGAACCGCACCTCGCTGTCGAAGAGCCGGCTCTCGCACCAGATAGGGCGGATGGAGAAGGGCGGGCTGGTCGAGCGGCAGGACTGCCCCTCGGACCGGCGCGGGTCCTTCGCCGCGATCACCGACCAGGGCTGGGCGCTGCTGCGCTCGGCCGCGCCCGCGCACGTCGACGACGTGCGCGAGTTGTTCATGGACCTGATGTCGCCCGAGGAGATCGCGGTGGTCGGCAGCGCGATGGAGATCATCGCCGGCAAGCTGCGCCAGTCCCCGGGCCTGGGCTGCGCGAACGCGGGCGCCGAGATGCGCGTCCCGTGACGCGTACCCGCGCCGGGTGCCAGGTCAGCCGAATCTGACCAGCGAGATCAATCCGACGACCACGCAGTAGATCGCGAAGGGCGTCAGCTTCCTGGTCTCGAAGTACTTCACCAGGAAGCGCACCGAGATGTACGCGCCGATGAACGCGACGATCGAGCCGGCCAGGGCCGGCCCCATCACGCTCGAGTTCTCCGGCTTCGCCAGCTCCGGCAGCTTGTAGATGCCCGCGCCGAGGATCGCCGGGGTGGCGAGCAGGAAGGCGAACCGCGCGGCGTCCTCGTGGTGCAGGCCCTTGAAGATGCCGGCGACGATGGTGGCCCCGGACCGGCTCATGCCCGGGAACAGGCCGAGGATCTGCGCGGCGCCGATCTGCAGCACCGTGGACCGCGACAGCCGGGCCAGCCGGATGTCGCCGGCGATCGCCGGCGGCAGTTCCCGGCCGTGCCGGTCCAGTTCCCGCCGCGGCTCCAGCGTCGCCGTGCTCTGCTTGCGCCGCGAGCCGCCGCTCGCCATCGCGGCCGAGCCGCGTGAGCCGCGCCGTGCCGCCGAACGGTCGTCCTCGTCGTCCTCGTCCTGCGCCCGGCCGCTCCCGCCGCTGCGCAGCCGCTCGGCCGCGAACAGCAGCAGCCCGTTGAGGACCAGGAACAACCCGGCCCAGCTCGGTTTGCCCAGATGCTGGCGTAGCAGCTTGTCCAGGATCACCCCGGCGATGCCGACCGGGATGGTGCCGAAGATCAGCGCCCAGGCCAGCTTCTCGTAGGGCGTGCTGATCCGCTTGTTGCGCACCGAGCTGATCAGGCCCTTGATGATGCGCAGCCAGTCGTGCCGGAAGAAGATGATCAGCGCCAGCGCCGTGGCCACGTGCAGCGCCACGATGATGGCCAGGTACGGCGACTGATCCGCCGTCATGTTCAAGGTGCTCGCCCAGCTGCCGCCGAGCCACGCGGGGATGAGCACCGCGTGGCCGAGGCTGGAGACCGGGAACAACTCGCTCACGCCCTGGACGAGGCCGATGACCACGGCCTCCAGGTACGTCACGGATCCGGACAAGTGACAACCCTTGGTGATGGTCCGACACGGGGGCCAGACGGCCGCAGCTGCAAACTACCCGGAAACAATAGTCACTTGGCCAGGCCGTCCGGGGAGCGATACCAGGAGTCGAGTGTCTCCGCGGGCACGCCCATCGCGGCGGCGACCCGGTCCCACGGCATCGGGTCCAGGCCGCCGGCGGCCAGGCCCACCACCTCGCGCAGCATCGCGTCGACCACCCTTCGCGCCTTGACCAGCGACGCGAGCGCGTTGTCATAGGAGCTGCGGTCGACCTCGCGGATCGTCATCGGCAGCCAGCCGTTGATCATGCCGATGAACTGGCGGCGCAGGTCCTGGTCCAGCTCGCCGGTGATTGTGACAGAACCGTCGCACCGTACCTCGGCCAGCAGCAGGCCCTGGCCGTCGCGCAGCACCGCGCGCACCGCCTGGTAGCTCTGGTACCGGTGCACGTTCGAGCCGACCTGGTCGACCCCGGCGACCCGCTCGGCGAAGTCCCGCAGCCGTGGCGCCACCGACGACGCATAGTCGCGGAAGGCGTCGCTGGCCATCGATCCGCCGCCCTCGACGAGCGACTGCGGCTGGTCGACCACCTCGACTCCGGCGGTCGCCCAACGGCTGACGCCGGCCGGTTGGTCGACCACGACCACGTCGTAGTCGATCCGATCGGGACGGTAGAACCGGGTCATGGCGCCCCCACCTTTGAAGGAAAGTACGTCCGATCGTTCGCTGTCCCCGCCGATCGTGCGCGTGCGCCCCCGCGACCCCTCCGGTCGTTCGTCTCCATTTTTCGCAGGCGAAGGCGAACCGGAGGTTAATTGCGATCGACGAGCGGCCTACCGTTGGCGGTTCGAGGCACGGCGAACCACCTGAGGATGCAGGGGCTCCTCTTACCGAGCGAAGGTGGCCGATAGCCGGATGCGGGAGCTCGGGCCGCCGAGGCCGGTCGGTGCGGGACCGCTCAAAACGGCGCGGATCGTGCCGTCGCGGTCCTCGTCGGCGAAACCCTCCAGCGTGGCCAGCTCGTCCGGACCGGCGTTCTCGCCGAGATCCGAGACGATGACGTCGACCGCGTAGCGGCGATTGCCCAAGGCGGTCACGTCGGCGAGCGTGATGCGCACTGTGCGCGTCTTGTCGGCGGCCACGGCTATCTCACCGACCGTCAGGTGCACGGGGTCGCGTACGACGAGCGCCCCGGACACCAGCGAGCGGGTCTGTACGGGTGCACGCCGTGGCAGCAGTTTGCGCGCGGCGCGCGGCCGGATCTCGACGGTCCCGCCGGCGGCGAGCGTCCAGCGTCCGCGTACGGCGGAGTGGCGGCCGCTCGCGAACAGCTCGGTTCCGGACAGATCGAGCGCAGTCATCTCACACCTCCACCGACGTGCCCCGTCCGCTGACATTGGACAGGCGCCGCCGGGAGCCGGGACGATCCGAGGATCACGCGAGGCGGCTTCCGTACCAACAAGCCGGACCCGGCGGTGATTCCTGGCGATCCCGGTCGGTCCCGGCGGCT
>JBOHCW010000247.1:0-2746 GCA_050725375.1 Actinocrinis sp.
GTGCTGTTCTATTGACAACACGATCGCGCCGAGTCGTGATGGTGTCAACAGCCGGGGCGGTGACGGGAGCGTGGCGATGACAGCGGCGGAGGCGGCGGCGGGTGAAACGGCCGAGGGTGAAACGGTAGAGGGTGAAACGGCAGCAAACCGGCCGGCAGACGAGGCCGCACTCGAGTCCGTTCAGCCGCGCGCGGCGAAGGTGGGCGCCGACGGGTCGCAGACCCTCGAACGCGGGCTAAGAGCCCTGCGTCTGCTCGCCGAATCCCCGGACGGACTGACGGCGACCCAGGTCGCGCACGCCCTCGGCGTGCACCGTTCCATGGCGTACCGGCTGCTCATGACCCTGGTCCGGCAGCGTTTCGCCGCCCGTGACGAGGCCGCCAGGTACAAGGCCGGCGCCGACCTCGTCGCGCTCGCCGAGCACGTCAAGCCGCGGCTGCGCGAGGCCGCCGAGCCGATACTGCGCGCGCTGGCCGACAAGCTCGACGCGACCGCGTGCCTGGTCGTGCCGGACGACGGACAGGCGGTCGCGGTCAGCGTCCTGGAGCCGACCTCGCACGGTGCACGGGTCTCGTACCGCGTCGGCAGCCGCGACCCGCTCGACCGCGGCGCCGGCGGTATCGCCATCCTCGCCGCCGGGCCGGACCGTGCGGGTGAGCCCGAACGGGTGACGCAGGCGCGCACACGCGGCTATTCGGCGACCTCCGGCGAGGTCGTGCCCGGCACGTACGCCGTCGCCGCCCCGATTCGCACCACGCACGCGGACGGCCCGGCGGCGGTGCTGCTGATCACGCTGCGCCCGGCCGTGGCCGAGTCCGCGATCGGCCCGGTCATCGACGCGGCCAACCAGGTCGTCCGCGCCCTGACCGCCCCGCGAACCTAGACCAGAAGTCATTGTGCTCGCGGCAGAGTTCGACGGGTCGGCACTGACCGGTTGTCCGATTCAAACAGACACAGGGACCTGATATAGAACGCGCTGTGGACGACGGCTTACGTGAACGGCGGGGCGCAGACTCAGCGGGCTAGGGCAGCTGGCGCCGAATGTCGAGCAGGTGGTGACGCGCCTCGTGGACGGTGTGCGCGGCGACCCAGCTGAGCTGCCGCTCGGCCGGCTCGGGATACCGGTAAAACGCCAGGCGCAACCACTGCTCCTCGGTGAACCGGGCCAGCAGGTCGGCCAACATCTCGGCCGCCGCGGTGAGCTGGACCGCTACCGCTTCAGGGCGCTGCTGTGCGTACGCGGCGTGCTCGACGCGCTCCTCACGTCCCATCGACGGGTAGACCGGGCGGTCCTCGCGCAGCGCCAGCAGCAAGCGTTCGCGTTGGACGAGGAGGACGTCGCGCAGGTGGCAGGCATACTCCAGCGGCGACCAGACATCCGGGCTGCGGCGAGTGCGCAGGTCGGCGCCATCGCCGCGCAGGAGTTCGGCGATGTGGCCGGACAGCTGACGGATGTTGGCCGAGGCGCTCGTCCGGGCGTCGTCGAGGTCATAGACGAAGCCGCACTCTTCGCATTGATCCACCGTCGCATGCCCGTCTAGCTCTGCTCAACCGGGGCCTTCGCTCGCAGGATCCTGATGAACTCGCGCATCCACGCCGGGTGGTCCGGCCAGGCGCGGCCGGACACCAGCATGCCGTCGATCACGGCCTCGCCGTCGACGAACTGGCCGCCGGCCGCGGCGATGTCGGGGGCCAGCGCCGGATAGGCCGAGGTGCGGCGCCCGTCCAGGAGACCGGCGGCGGCGGAGAGCAGCGGGCCGTGGCACAGCTGGGCGACCGGCTTATCCGCGGCGAAGAAATGGCGCAGGATGCGCTGGCATTCCTTGTCGTTGCGCAGGTATTCCGGGGCGCGGCCGCCTGGGAGCACGACCGCGGCGTAGTCGGACGGGTCGACGTCGGCGAAGGCCACGTCGGCGGGCCAGCAACGGCCGGGCTTCTCGGTGTAGGTGTCGAAGCCGTCGACGAAGTCGTGCACCACGAACTGGAGCTTCTTCTTCGACGGCGCGGCGATGTGCACCTCGTAGCCTTCCTCAAGCAGTCGCTGGTACGGGTACATCACCTCCAAGTCCTCCGCCGCGTCGCCGGTCACGATAAGGATCTTGGTAACGATGGCTCCTCCGGTCCGCGTCCTGTAGCCATCGTCAGCCGGGGCCGCTCGGGTGGCAAGTGCTCGGCGGCGCGCCGTATGAACGCATCAGACGGCGGGGAGCGCGGCAAGCGACTCGGCGACCGCATGCGGATCGGCGGGCTCGGCCGCCAGTGCGGCGGCGCAGGCGCAGTGCTCGAAGCCGAGCAGGCCGAAGCGGACCAGGCAGATCGCGACGCCGTAGACGCGCAGCGCGTACGCGGTGCGTTGCGGGTCAGGGTCCTGGGGCGGACTGGACACCGCGTCGACGATGCATCCGGCCAGGCCGCGACCGCCGGTGTCGACTCCTAGCCAGCCGAGCCAGGCGGGTGAGCCGGCGGAGAGGGAGCCAGAGGGCTGACGTGCGGCCGCTTCTAGGCGTTGGGCTGCACGGTCGACGCTGCGGCAGGTCGCGGCGCGCCACTCGGTGGTGCAGCGGTACCAGATGTCGCGGCCGATCCCCCGCGCGAGGCGGCGCGGCAGCGGGCGGTCCGGCTCGATCGTGTTGAGGTGGCGGACCATCTCCAGATACCAGGCTTGCAGCCGCGCCGGATCGGCGCACGGTCCGCTCGCCTGCGTCTTCGCCATGGCACCACCCCGAAGCCCGCGCTCCGCGCCCGT
>JBOHCW010000248.1:0-5754 GCA_050725375.1 Actinocrinis sp.
CGCCAGCGCCATTAATCCTTACCTCGCCATCGAAACCGTCCACGACCTCAAGCGTCGCGGATTGCTGCCGGAAAAACTCACTGCCGAGTACGCCGAGAAGAACTTCATCAAGGCCATCGACAAAGGCTTGCTCAAGACCTTCTCCAAGATGGGCATCTCCACGCTGCAAAGCTATCGCGGCGCGCAGGTCTTCGAGGCTGTCGGCCTGAATGAGTCCCTGATCGAGTCTTACTTCCCCGGCACGGCCTCGCGCATCGAGGGCGTAGGCCTCGACGTGCTCGCGCGCGAAGCGCAGATGAAGCACGAGTACGCCTTCCAGCCGCTCACGGATTCCGAGACCGATCTCGTCGTCGGCGGTCAGTATCAATACCGCGAGGGCGGCGAGTATCACCTCCTCAATCCGCTCACCATCAGCAAGGTGCAGCACGCGGTGCGGCAGAACAACGCCGCAACCTTCCAGGAATATACGGACCTGATCGATAACCAGAACCGCAACCTCTGCACGTTGCGCGGGCTGCTCAAACTCAAGTACTCCGACAAGCCGATTCCGATCGAAGAGGTCGAGCCGGCCAAGTAGATCGTCAAGCGCTTCACCACCGGCGCCATGAGCTACGGCTCCATCTCCAAGGAAGCCCACGAGAACCTGGCCATCGCCATGAACCGCCTGGGCGGCAAGTCCAACACCGGCGAGGGCGGCGAGGACCCCGAGCGCCTGCACGACCCGGCCCGGCGCTCCGCGATCAAGCAGGTGGCCTCCGGCCGGTTCGGCGTGACCAGCGAGTACCTGACCAACGCGGACGACCTGCAGATCAAGATGGCGCAGGGCGCCAAGCCCGGCGAGGGCGGCCAGCTGCCCGGCCACAAGGTCTACCCGTGGGTGGCCCGCACCCGGCACTCGACCCCCGGCGTGGGCCTGATCTCCCCGCCGCCGCACCACGACATCTACTCGATCGAGGACCTGGCCCAGCTGATCCACGACCTGAAGAACGCCAACCCGGCGGCGCGGGTCCACGTCAAGCTGGTCTCCGAGGTCGGCGTGGGCACGGTCGCGGCCGGGGTCTCCAAGGCGCACGCCGACGTGGTCCTGATCTCAGGGCACGACGGCGGCACCGGCGCCGCGCCGCTCACCTCGCTCAAGCACGCCGGCGCGCCGTGGGAGCTGGGCCTGGCCGAGACGCAGCAGACCCTGCTGCTCAACCGGCTGCGCGACCGGATCACCGTGCAGACCGACGGCCAGCTCAAGACCGGCCGCGACGTGATCGTCGCCGCGCTGCTCGGCGCCGAGGAGTTCGGCTTCGCCACCGCGCCGCTGGTGGTCTCCGGCTGCGTGATGATGCGCGTGTGCCACCTGGACACCTGCCCGGTCGGCGTCGCGACGCAGAACCCCGAGCTGCGCGCCCGCTTCTCCGGCCGCCCCGAGTTCGTGGTCAACTTCTTCGAGTTCATCGCGCAGGAGGTGCGCGAGCACTTGGCCGCGCTCGGCTTCCGCACCCTGGAGGAGGCGGTCGGCCACGTCGAGCTGATCGACGCCGCCCGCGCGGTCAAGCACTGGAAGGCCTCGGGGCTCGACCTGACCCCGGTGCTCTACCAGCCGTTCCTGCCCGAGGGCGCCGCCCTGCACCGCACCACCGCGCAGGACCACGGCCTGGCCAAGGCGCTCGACAACGAGCTGATCGCCCTGGCGCACGACGCGCTGGAGGACGGCACGCCGGTACGCATCGCGCTGCCGATCCGCAACGTCAACCGCACCGTCGGCACGATGCTCGGCCACGAGGTGACCAAGAAGTACAGCGGCGCCGGCCTGCCCGACGAGACGATCGACATCACGCTGACCGGCTCGGCCGGCCAGTCCTTCGGCGCCTTCGTCCCGCGCGGCATCACCCTGCGGCTCGAAGGCGACGCCAACGACTACGTCGGCAAGGGCCTGTCCGGCGGCCGGATCATCGTGCGCCCGGACCGCGCCGCGAGGTTCGACGCGGCGAAGAACATCATCGCCGGCAACGTGATCGGCTACGGCGCCACGGCCGGCGAGGTGTTCATCTCCGGCCTGGTCGGCGAGCGGTTCGCCGTGCGCAACTCCGGGGCCACCTTCGTGGTCGAGGGGGTCGGCGACCACGCTCTGGAGTACATGACCGGCGGGCGCGTGGTCATCCTCGGCGAGCACGGGCGCAACCTCGCGGCCGGCATGTCCGGGGGAGTGGCTTACGTGCTCGACCTGAAGGTCGCGCGGGTCAACCCCGAGATGGTCGCGGTCGAGGCGCTCGACGCCGCCGACCGCGCGTTCCTGCAGGACACCGTCAAGCGGCACTTCGAGGAGACCGGCTCGCAGACCGCCGCGGTGCTGCTGGCCGACTGGGCGGGTTCGATCGCCCGGTTCGCGAAGATCATGCCGACCGACTACAAGCGGATGCTGGGCGCCCGGGCCGCCGCCGAGCGGGCGGGACTGTCCGAACAGGAGACCTTCGAGAAGATCATGGAGGCCTCTCATGGCTGACCCACGTGGATTTTTGACCACCGGGGTCGAGCACCCCGAGCGCCGCCCGGTCGCCGAGCGGGTCGGCGACTGGAAGGAGGTCTATCCGCAGCGCGCCCTGCTGCCGATCATCCAGCGGCAGGCCGGCCGGTGCATGGACTGCGGCATCCCGTTCTGCCACAACGGCTGCCCGCTTGGCAACATCATCCCGGAGTGGAACGACCTGGTCTGGCGCGGCGACTGGGCCGCGGCCTCCGAGCGGCTGCACGCGACCAACAACTTCCCCGAGTTCACCGGCCGGCTGTGCCCCGCGCCGTGCGAGACCGCGTGCGTGCTCGGCATCAACCAGCCGCCGGTGACCATCAAGAACGTCGAGGTCGCCATCGCCGACCGCGCCTGGGACGACGGACTGGTCACCCCGCAGCCGCCGGAGCGGCACTCGGGCAAGACCGTCGCGGTGGTCGGCTCCGGACCCTCCGGCCTGGCCGCCGCGCAGCAGCTGACCCGGGCCGGGCACACTGTGGCCGTCTACGAGCGCGCCGACCGGATCGGCGGGCTGCTGCGCTACGGCATCCCCGAGTTCAAGATGGAGAAGCGCCACCTGAACCGGCGCATCGAGCAGATGCGCGCCGAGGGCACCAAGTTCCGCACCGGCGTGGCCATCGGCCAGGACATCCTGGCCTCCGCGCTGCGCGACCGCTACGACGCGATCGTGCTCGCGGTCGGCGCCACCAAGGCCCGCGACCTGCCGGTCCCCGGCCGCGAGCTGGCCGGTGTGCATCAGGCCATGGAGTTCCTGCCGTTGGCGAACAAGGTGGTCGAGGGCGACTACGTGACGGCGCCGATCTCCGCGCGGGGCAAGCACGTCGTGATCATCGGCGGCGGGGACACCGGCGCGGACTGTCTCGGCACCTCGACCCGGCAGGGCGCCGCGAGCGTCACCCAGCTGGAGATCATGCCGCGTCCGGCCGACGAGCGCCCGGACGGCCAGCCCTGGCCCACGTACCCGATGATCTACCGGGTCTCCTCGGCCCACGAGGAACTGGGCTCGCTGGCGGACGGGGGCGAGCGGGTCTACGCGGTCAACACGACCGAGTTCGTCGGCGACGAGAACGGCGCCGTCAGGGCTCTGCGGCTGAGCGAGGTCGTGTTCGAGAACGGCCGGTTCAACCCGGTGCCCGGCACCGAGCGGGAGATCCCGGCCCAGCTGGTCCTGCTCGCCATGGGCTTCACCGGCCCCGAGCAGGACAACGGCCTGGTCGGCCAGCTCGGCCTGGAGCTGGACCAGCGCGGCAACATCAAGCGCGACGCGGACTACCGCACGAACCTGCCGAACGTGTTCGTGGCCGGAGACGCCGGCCGCGGCCAGTCGCTGATCGTGTGGGCCATCGCCGAGGGCCGCTCCGCCGCCGCGGCGGTCGACCAGTATCTGGCCGGCGCCTCCGCGCTGCCGAGCGCGATCGCGCCGACCGTCCGCCCGCTCGCCGTGTAACGCGCTTCACGATGTCGTAACAAAAGACCAGGCCCGGACCTGCGCGCTTGGCCGGCCGCCCACCGATCCTCGGCGGGCGGCCGACTCGTGTTCAACCGCCGTGGGTACCATGGCCGAAGACCGCCGACGCCGGATGGTGCGCGCTTCCGTCGTCTCATCACGAAAGAGCCCGATTGGGCTCGGTTACCGCTGGGTAAGGGATAGGGTCGCTTTCATGCGTCGCGCGAAAATCGTCTGTACTCTCGGCCCCTCGGCCGAAACCCCGGAGCAGCTCAAGTCGCTGGTCGCGGCCGGACTCGACATCGGCCGGCTGAACCTGTCGCACGGTTCTTACGCCGAGCACGAGACGCGCTACTCCAACCTGCGCAAGGCCGCGGACGAGGCGGGCCGCGCCGTCGGCGTCCTGGTCGACCTGCAGGGACCGAAGATCCGGCTGGGCACCTTCGCCGACGGGCCGATCACGCTGCGCCGCGGCGACCGGTTCACCATCACCACCGAGGACGTGCCGGGCAACCAGGACATCTGCTCGACCACGTACAAGGGCCTGGCCGGCGACTGCAACCCCGGCGACCGCATCCTGATCGACGACGGCCGGGTCGCGCTCGAAGTGGTCGAGGTCGACGGCCCGCGCGTGGTGTGCACCACCGTCGAGGGCGGCAAGGTCTCCAACAACAAGGGCATCAACCTGCCCGGGGTCGCGGTCTCCGTCCCGGCGCTGTCCGAGAAGGACATCGCCGACCTGCGCTGGGCGCTGGGCGAGAACAAGGCCGGCGTGCGCGCCGACATGATAGCGCTGTCGTTCGTGCGCAACGCCAAGGACATCGACGACGTGCACAAGGTGATGGACGAGCTCGGCGTGCGCCTGCCGGTCATCGCCAAGGTGGAGAAGCCGCAGGCGGTCGACAACCTCGACGAGATCGTCGACGCCTTCGACGCGATCATGGTCGCCCGCGGCGACCTCGGCGTGGAGATGCCGCTTGAGCAGGTCCCGCTGGTGCAGAAGCGCCTGGTGACCATGTGCCGGCGCAACGCCAAGCCGGTGATCGTGGCCACCCAGATGCTCGAGTCGATGATCAGCGCCTCGCGCCCGACCCGCGCCGAGACCAGCGACGTGGCCAACGCGATCTTCGACGGCGCCGACGCGGTCATGCTCTCCGCCGAGACCTCGGTGGGCGAGTACCCGGTCGAGACCGTGCAGACCATGGCCAAGATCATCTGCGCGGTCGAGCAGGAGGTCCTGAAGCGGGGCCTGCCCCAGGCGATCTCCAAGCCGCGCACCAAGGGCGGCGCCGTCGCCCGCGCGGCCGCGGAGCTCGGCGACTATCTCAGCGCCAATTACCTGGTCGCGTTCACCAAGAGCGGCGACACCGCCCGGCGGCTGAGCCGCTACCGCAGCCCGATCCCGGTCCTGGCCTTCACCCCCGAGCCGATCGTGCGCTCCCAGCTGGCCCTGAGCTGGGGTGTGGAGACCTTCATCGGCGAGGAGGCCGGCAGCACCGACGAGATGGTCCTCCAGGTCGACCAGGCCCTGCTCAAGCTCGGCCGCTGCCAGCCGGGCGACCTGATCATCATCACCTCGGGCACTCCCGGCATCCTCGGCTCCACCAACGACGTGCGCGTCCACCGCGTGGGCGACACCGTCCGCCAGTAGCTGCAGGACGCAGGCAGGCAAGTCGTCAGAACGAACAGGTAGGTAAGTATCCGCAGGCGGGCCGTCCCCAGAGGACCGGCCCGCCTGGTGTGTTTCCGAACTCATCGGCCGGGCGCGAACATGAGAGGCCTGTAACGC
>JBOHCW010000249.1:0-7016 GCA_050725375.1 Actinocrinis sp.
GAATCATGCTGCGGCGCCTGACCGACACCTCACCCAAGACACGCTACCGGACCAGCACGAACACCCAAACCGCCCTAGTAACCTAACCCGGACGGTCTCTCAGGTGGACAACCTGCATCGGTGTCCGCCCACATTTGGGCGGCCCTCGCTCGCCGTCGCCCTCGCTCGCCTCAGTGTCACGCGCTTCGCGCGGCCTGACTCACGTTACGTACCTCGTTGACCTTGCACGCCCCACCTGCTGCCTTCGGCGCGCGCACCCTGTCGCGCCTTGCCAGCGATCGACTGCTTACGATGTATCGCGTGAGCAGAGTATGGGCCGGGGCAGGGCTCTTTCTCGCGGTCGCCTGCACAGCGGGGGCGCTCGCGGGCTGCACGTCGAGCGGGGCGGCGGGCGTTCAGGTGGCGCCGGTCGGATACAGCACCGTCGCGCAGGTGGTGCAGGCTCCGGCGAACATCGTGCCTAAGGCACAGGTTTCCGTGGCGGCCGCCGACGACGGCACGGTCGCCTCCCTCGCTGTGCAGGACGGGCAGCGGGTGACGGCTGGTCAGGCACTGGGGACCGTTTCGTCGCCTAATGCGCAGCAGCAGCTCGCCAGCGCGAAGAAGGCCGCGGCGCAGGCGTCCTCCGGGGGGTCCGGGGTCGTGGCGACCGGAGACGGGTTCAGTACCGCGGCCGCCAACGCGCGCAGCAGCGCGGACAAATCGTTCCGGCAGGCCCGGCGGGCCGCGGACTCGATTACGGACCCGACGCTGCGTAAAGCGTTGCTGGACCAGGTCGCAGCGACACAGAGCTCTTATGACGCGGCGATCAGCGCCGTCTCGGAGACCATCTCGCAGTTCGAGTCCGGGCTCGCCTCGGCGTCACAGGTGCTCAGCGCGCTCGGGCAGGCGCAGGAGACGCAGGCGCAGGCGGCCGTCGCCGTGGCTCAGCGGACGGTTGACGCGCTCACGGTGAAGGCGCCGATCTCGGGCGTGGTCACCCTCGGCAGCGGGCAGGCCGCCGCCGGGACGAGCAGTCTCGGATCGCTCAGCCAGTTGCTGTCGGCGGCGGGTTCGGGGTCCGGTTCCGGCTCGGGCGCGTCGTCGGCGCTCGGTTCGGCGGCCGCCGGGGCGCTGGGCAGCGGCGGCTCGGGTGGTTCGGGCACCTCTTCGGGGTCGATCATCAGCGTGGGCAGCCCGGTGAACGGCGGCGGCACGCTGTTCACGGTGACCGACGCGTCGAGCCTGTCGGTGACCGCGCAGGTGGACGAGACGGACGTGCTCACCGTCAAGCCGGGCGTCAAAGCGCACATCCAGCTCAACGCGGTACCGGGCGCGGACTACGCGGGCGCGGTCACGGCCGTCGACCCGAACTCGACCACCTCGGCGCAGGGCGGCGTCTCGTACACCGTCCGGATCAGCCTCGGCGCCGGCACGCTGTCCGACGGCTCGCGCGCACCCGCGCCGCTGCCCGGGATGAGCGCCATCGCGGACCTCGACGTCATCACGGTGCAGCACGCGCTGTCGGTGCCGTCGGCGGCGCTGGTGACGGACGGCAGCGTGACCAGCGTGTGGCGGATCGACGCCGGGGTCGCGCGCAAGACGGCGATCCGGCTCGGCGCGCAGGGCGACAAGATCGTGCAGGTTCTCAGTGGCCTGAGTGCGGGCGACCGGATCGTGGTCGCGGGCGCCGACAAGGTCGCCGACGGGGATCGCGTCGGCTGACGATGAGTGACGTGGACGGGTTCGCCGCCATCGGGATCGGTGCGGACGACGGCGTGCGAGGCGCCGGACCCGCGGGTCCGGACGCCATCGCGATCGAGGCGCGTGACGTGCGCCGGGTCTACCACCTCGACGGCGTCGAGGTCGAGGCGCTGCGCGGAGTGTCGCTGCGTATCGACGAGGGCGAATACGTCGCGATCACCGGGCCGTCCGGCTCCGGCAAGTCGACGCTGATGCACCTGCTCGGCTGCCTGGACCGGCCCAGTTCCGGCACGCTGCTGATCGGCGGCCGGGACGTGGCGCGGCTCGGCGACGCGGACCTGGCCGGGCTGCGCAACGAGACGATCGGCTTCGTCTTCCAGTCCTTCCAGCTGCTCGCGCGGACCTCCGCCGTGGACAACGTGGCGCTGCCGCTGATCTATCGCGGCGTCGGACGCGGCGAACGTCGGCGACGTGCCATCGCCGCGCTCGAATCGGTGAACCTCGGGCACCGGCTCGGACACCGGCCGACCCAACTGTCCGGTGGCGAGCAGCAGCGCGTAGCCATCGCCCGCGCACTGGTCGGCGAGCCGCGCGTGCTGCTGGCCGACGAGCCGACCGGCAACCTGGACACCGTGAGCGGCGACGAGGTCATGGCGATCCTGGAGCGGCTGAATCGGGAGCGCGGCGTCGCGGTCGTGCTGGTCACGCACGAGGCGGAGATCGCCAGACGTGCGCGGCGGTTGATCCGGATCAGGGACGGACTGGTCGTGCAGGACACGCGGGTGAGCGGCAATCATCAGGGTACTGCGATAGGTGGCGCGGTGTCGGGCGCCGCGGCGACAGACGGCACCGCGGCAGCCGGCACGGCGATGAATGGCACCGCGTTAACGATAAACAGCACCGCGGTGAACAGCACCGCGATCGACGGCGCGCCGATCACCGAGCCGGGCAAGGCGGACGGCGCGTGAGGCCGCTCGAATCGCTGCGGGTGGCGGCCGAGTCGCTGTCGGCGAACCGGCTGCGGTCCCTGCTGACGATGGTCGGCGTCATCATCGGGGTCGCGGCGGTCGTGGTGCTGGTGGCCATCGGCGGCGGCGCGAAGAACATGGTGGAGAACGAGGTCGAGGGCCTCGGCTCGAACATCATCCTCGTCGTTCCGGGCAAGTTCGCGTTCGGCACCGCGCCCTCGGTCTCCCGGCTCCAACTGTCCGACATCGACCTGGCCTCGCGGATCGTCGGCTCGCCGGACGACGTGACGGCCAGCATCACCTCGGGCGAGAACGTGCGCTCCGGTTCGCTCGACTTCTTCGCCACCGTGCAGGGCGTCACGCAGACCGTGCCCGAGGTGTTCAACCGGCCGATCGCCGAGGGCGGCTACCTGACCAAGTCGGACGTGGACACGAGCGCGCGCGTCGTCGTGCTCGGCGCGGACGTGTCCTCGGCCCTGTTCCCCGGCGAGGACCCGGTCGGCCGGCCGGTGACGATCGCCGGCGTGCGCTTCCGGGTCGTCGGCGTCGCGGTGCGGCGCGGGTCCGCGTTCGGGGTGAGTCAGGACACGCAGGTGGACATCCCGATCACCGCGGCGCAGCGGCTGTTCGGTGTGTCGGCGATCCAGGGCCTGGCGGTCAAGGCGCCCACGCCGGACCGGATCGGGCCGCTGTCCGACCAGCTGGTCGCGGCGCTGTCCGCGAAGTACCCCGGCGAGCAGTTCTCCGCGGTGACCCAGGATCAGATCCTGGGCACCATCGGCAAGATCCTCTCCCTGCTCACCCTGGTGCTGGCCGCCATCGCGGGCATCTCGCTGCTGGTCGGCGGCGTCGGAGTGTCGAACATCATGCTGGTCGGGGTGCGCGAACGCACCCGCGAGATCGGGCTGCGAAAAGCCCTCGGCGCCAGACAGCGCGACGTGATCCTGCAGTTCCTGGTCGAGGCGGTGCTGCTGACGGCGGTCGGCGGCGCGATCGGCATCCTGTTGGGCGTCGGAGTCTCGGCGGCGGTCGGCGCGTTCAGCCCGCTGCCCACGGACATCGCCTGGTGGTCGCCGGCCGTGGCCTTCGGGGTGTCCGTCGCGGTCGGGGTGATCTTCGGGGTGGTCCCGGCCCGGCGCGCCGGACGGCTCGACCCGGTCGTGGCGCTGCGTACGGACTGACGCGGTGACGCACCAGTGCACCGGCACGCCTGTCACCTGCGTCACGTCGTACCCCCGAACGATCTATTTGATCAGATCCCGCGCCCTCGCGCGGAACCGGCCGCTACCCTCGGCAGTATGAGCACTGTCATCCCGGTGGCCGGCGGGCAACTCGAACCCTCCCGCGCGGAGCTGGTCGGGCACCTGGTCGCGACCGGGATGGCCGGGCCGGTCAAGACCCCGCGCGAGAACAACCTGCTGCACTACCGGCTGCTGGCCGACCGTGATCCGTACTACCTGCTCGGCCTGGAGCCCGCCGCGCACTGGACACGTGACTCAGTGCTCGAACTGATGGCTCGCAAGGTCGGCGTCAGCCCCCTGCTGAACCACAAGGTCGGCCAGGACACCATCGACCCGGAGCTGACCGCCGACGCCCTGGACCGTTACGCCGACCGGTTCGGCGCCGCGCTGCGCGAGCGCCAGCGGGTGCTGTTCGCCACCGGGCATCCGGCCCGCCTCGCGCCGCTCTACCAGCGGTTCGCCGCCGCGTTGCAGCAGGCCGGCGGCGCCGTCGTCGAGGCCGCCGAGGGCTGGTGGTACGACGCGGCCGGCTCGCGCGGGCGGCGCCGGCTGGAGATCCGCTACGACCTCGGCGTCGCCAGGGTCGAGGACCCGGGCGGCCCGGTGCACAGCCACGCGGCCCGGCCGATCCGCGCCGTGCTGGCCGAACTGGCCGCGCACGGCGAACCGCTGCCCGATCTGGTGCTGGCCGACCACGGCTGGTGCGGCGGCGCCGCGCAGGCCGGCATCGACGCGATCGGGTTCGCCGACTGCAACGACCCGGCGCTGTTCGTCGGCGAGCAGGAGGGCACGGTGCGCGTCGCGGTCCCGCTCGACGACGGACTCGACCCCGAGCAGTACGACCTCGTCGGCGACTACGTGCTGGCCCGCGCCACCCGCCGCGGCGTGCCCGGACAGAGCCGCGGACCGCTACCCGCCGAGTGAGCGGGCGGTTGGTCCCGTTTCGGGGGCGATACGGGACTAACGGCCATCTGAGAGTTCTGACACACTGGTGTTCGGCTTGCGGCTGTTTTCATCCGGCACAGGGCGCACAAGAGGCGCAAACCGGCGCAAGGTGCTCTTTGACAGCGTAATGACGAGGTAGGGATATCCCCATAATCCGGAATCGCTCTCCCCATTCGCACCAGGGGCAACTACTGTGGGAGACGGAACGCACACGCGTATGGACTGACCGGACGGAGGGGATGCCGGTGTCGACGCGTCTGCGCGAAAGGTGGTTGACCCAGATGGCCAATGCCCAGTCCTCCGAGGCCGAACCGGCCGACGCGGCGGCCCGCGCGCCGCTGTTCGGCGACGGGACGGCGCTCGAAGACGTGAGCTTCCTCACGGTGGCCGAGGTAGCCGGGGTGATGCGGGTCTCCAAGATGACCGTCTACCGGATGGTGCACTCCGGGGAGCTGACCGCGGTACGCGTCGGGCGTTCGTTCCGCGTGCCCGCGAAGGCGGTTCGCGAATACCTCTCCGGTGCCTACGTCGGAACCGAATAGCCGGTCCGGCGCTGTGCTGTTCCACAGCGCCCGTCCCTCAGCGCCGTCCTTAAGCGGCGCCCTAGATGTCGCTGCTTGGCTACCGCTTGGACCGCTGCGTTCTCGGGCGCCCGCGCGGGCGGGTACCCTTGAACCCTGTTGTCTCGTCCGTGAAGAGTGAGCGAGGGTTCCAAGTGGGCTCGGTCATCAAGAAGCGCCGCAAGCGCATGGCTAAGAAGAAGCACCGCAAGCTGCTGAAGAAGACGCGCATCCAGCGTCGCAACAAGAAGTAGGCCGCGGCGGCGCATCCGGTCATGAGGCGGGCGGCGGACTTGGTGGGCAGCACGTTTCGCGCCACCGGGCCCGTCGTGGTCCCAAACGGCCCGCCGCCGCAGGACACCGGAGGGCGAGGTCGCGGGTGAGCGATTCCGGAACCGTGCTGGTGACCGGCGCGGCGCGGCGCCTTGGTGCGGCCGTGCTGCGCGACCTGCTGGAACACGGCCTGCCCGGGGACGGCCCGGTGAACCGGATCGTCGCGGTGGACCTGCGCGAGCCGCGCCCCGAGGACCGGGTCGACGGCGTCGAGGCGGTGGCCGCCGACCTGCGCACGCCCGAAGTAGCCTCCCTGATCGCGCGGGTGCGCCCGCAGACCGTGCTGCACCTCGACGTGCTCGCGGCCCCGTCGCAGGCCGGCGGGCGCACCGCGATGAAGGAACGCAACGTCATCGGCACGATGCAGCTGCTGGCCGCCTGCCAGAAGGCGCCGAGCGTGCGCCGCCTCGTGATCAAGTCCTCGGCGGCCGTCTACGGCTGCGCGCCGCGTGATCCCGCGCTGTTCACCGAGGAGACCCAGCCGCACCGGCCGCCGCGCTCGGGCTACGGCAAGGACGTGACCGAGGTCGAGGGCTACGTGCGCGGGTTCTCCCGGCGCCGCCCCGACGTCGCGGTCACCATCCTGCGGTTCGCCAACTTCCTCGGTCCGGACGTGCGGACCGCGTTCGTCGACTACCTGTCGCTGCCGGTGCTGCCGACCGTGCTGGGCTTCGACCCGCGCCTGCAGTTCGTGCACATCCACGACGTGGTGCAGGCGATCCGGATCGCCGCCGGCGACACGCATCCGGGCACGTACAACGTGGCCGGTCCCGGAGCGCTGACCCTCTCCCAGATCGCCCGGCGGCTGGGCAAGCCGACCGTGCCGGTGCCGGCCTTCGCCACCTCCACGATCGGCTCACTGCTCAAGCGGGTCGGCGCCGCCGACTTCACCGGCGACCAGCTCAGCCTTCTGACATACGGCCGGGTGCTCGACACCGCGCGCCTGGTCTCGCGGCTCGGCCTGGAGCCGAAGTACAGCACCGCCGCCGCGGTGGCCGCGCACGCCGAGGCCGCCGGGCAGCGCCCGCTGATCCCCCGCGAGGCCGTCGAGACGGTCGAGCAGCGGCTGACCGGACTGCTGGCACACCGCGCGGTGCGCCGGGAGACCGGGTTCTCCGGGTACTACGGCGACGCCGGCGGCGCCCAGGGCGCCGACTGGAAGGAGGACGGGTGAGCGGGCAGCCGAACGGGAGCGAACCCGGGCCGCGGCCGGAGGGTGCGCAGGAGCCGCAGGACGAGCGCGACACCCGCGCCGCCGGACGGCCGCCGACCGACGTGGTCGACAC
>JBOHCW010000250.1:0-7165 GCA_050725375.1 Actinocrinis sp.
CGCCTGACCGACACCTCACCCAAGACACGCTACCGGACCAGCACAAACACCCAAACCGCCCCAGCAACCTAACCCGGACGGTCTCTCGGATGGACAGCCCTTGCCGGTGTCCTCCTCAGATGGACTACTTCGGGTGGACGACTCGGGTCGTTGTCCGTTTCAGGTGGACAATTCCCGGCGGTCTCGGTTCTGGGCGTTTCTGGCCGGACGGTGTGTACGCGTGTCCGTTTCAGGTGGACAGGTGGACAGGTGGTTGGGGTGCTGATTGACGTTGCGTGCAGGTGAGTGGCGCGTAGCTGCGGCGGCGATCGGATTGGCTGGCTTCGGTGCGGCGTGGTGGTTGCCCACTTGGTTCGCGATGCCGAGTGCGCGATCCAGCTCGTACATCGCGACGTCGACGTCGGTCCAATCGGCGCATGCTTCGGGAATGCTTCGCGGAACGGCGAACTCGTCTCAGGCATGGCCGCCTCATGACCACGATCATGATGTGGACCGGTCGCGAGCGTGACTCGCGAGCGTCAGCACGGCCCGCAGTTCCACAGTTCGCCGGCGGATCGCGTGGAGGCCGTGGCATCGCGCGGTGTCGGTGGTGCGGCGCACACTGGTGGCATGTGCAGAAGCATCAAGACGCTCCGTCCGCCGATGACTCCCGAGGTCGGCGAGGACGACATCAAGGCCGCCGCACTTCAGTACGTGCGCAAGATCTCCGGGTTCCGCGCCCCGGCCGCGCACAATCGCGAGGCGTTCGACCAGGCCGTGGAGGCGGTCGCCGCCGCCACGGCGCTACTGCTCGACACGTTGGAGGTGCGCGGCGCCGCGACCTGAGTAGGCTGACGGGCGGGTCGGCTGACGAGTCCAGTTCTGACAGCCCTGCCGGGCACCGCTGCGAGGCGCCGCTGTGGGGCAACACGGTGGGACAACGATGTGGGACAACACGGTGGGACAACGCCGTGAGACGCCCCTGGCTACCTGAATAAATCCGCCGCCGGCTGAGAATTCGCGAAGCTCCTTTGACAGTTAACACGCGACCGGATATGAACGAGCCGTCACGTTTCAAGGTGCTTCGATGTCGGGGGGATACATGCCCACATGTCCGCAGTGCGGCGAGCCGCTGCCTGAGGGGGCGACGGCGTGCGGCCGCTGCGGTACCCAGCTCGGTCTGCCGCCCATTTCGCCGGCCGGTGCCGAATCCGAATCCGGATCTGCCGCCGCCGCTGCTGGTTTGAGCCCCGCGCCCGCGCCCGCGGCTGGGGCTGGGGCTGCGTCTGAGTCTGCGTCTCAGCTTGGGACCGAAGTCGTCGGGGGTGCGCCCGAGGCGTCTGGTTACGCTTCGACCGCGCCTGCGCCGTCAGCGGTGTCCGGTGCGCCGGCCGCGGGTGCGGCGGCACGGCGTTCGCCTGTCTCAGGGGCCGACGTCCTGGCGACGGTCCGCGACGCTTTCATACCCCTGATATCGGTCCTGGTCGGCGTCTTCGGCGCGATCGTCGGTCTCGCATACCTCTTCTCGTCGAACGCGCACGGCGGCTTCCACGACTGGTTCACCAGTATGGTGATCATCGTGGCAGGCGCGCTCGGCGTGCCGACCGTCGCGTCGATCAACACCGACCTGGGCTCCGGCCTGTCGGGGTCCTCGGGCGGCAGCGGATCGAGCGACGGCAGCCTCAGCGGCCTTGGCGGCCTCGGTGGGATCAACCTGAACTTCGCCGTCCAGCTGACGGTGAACCTCACCGCCTGGATCGTCGTCGGCGCGCTGTTCTACTGGTGGATGCGGCAGGGACGGCGCCGCGAGCGCGTCGCGCCGAGCAGTTCGCCGGCGCAACTGGTCGCGCGCGCGGCGGTGCCCGCGCTCGGCGTGAGCCTCGTGATGCTGATCCTGGCGCTCGCCGGCACGGCGTCGAACCTGTTCGGCTTCGCCGACAGCCTCCTCGGGCCGGGCCTCGGCTCGGGCTCCTCGGGCCTCGACCCGTTCGGCAGTGGCGGCGGCAGTGGCGGCGGCGACGGGAGCGGGACCGATCCGTTCGGCGGCACCGACCCCTTCGGCAGCGGCGGAAGCACCGGGTCCGGCTACGACTTCGGCCAGCATGCCGCGCACGGTGTCAGTTCCGTCGGCGGCACCCTCGCCGGCCCGGCGTCTTCCGTGCACAGCACCATCGGCGTCTCGCCGGGCTGGGTGTTCCTCGGCCCGCTGCTGATCGCCTTCGCGGCGTTCTTCATCGGCCGGCTCACGACGGTGGCCCGGCGGCCCGCGGGCGACCCCGGCGGCGAGTGGATCAGGAAGCTGACCGGCCCGTGGCGCGCCGCGGCCCGGATCGTGTGGATCCAGCTGCGCGCCGTCGCGCCCCTCGCGGGTATCGCGGTCCTGATCTACGCCGAGTACCACATACTCGACGCGAGCGGGACCAGCGGCCGGGACAAGGCGGGCTTCGCGATCCTCGCGCTGCTGCTGCTCCCGAACATGATGACCGGCGGACTGCTCACCGGGTTCTGCGTCACCCTGTTCGCGGGCGTCTCCATCTCGGTGTTCGGCGGCCAGGGCAGCGAGATCGGCCTGTTCGGCAACGACCGTCCGTGGCTGATCTACGTGCTGTTCGCGATCGCGGTCCTCGGCAGCGCGCTGCCGTGGCTGCTGGTGCGCACGCGCCGACGCGTCGTCGACGCCGCGGCGTTCGCACCGGGCGGGTTCTGGCGTGCGGCGGTCGTCGGCGCGATCGTGGGCCTGATCATCGCCGTGCTCGGCCAGTTCCAGCTCACCGGCTCCATCGGCAGCAGCCTCGGCCTCGGCCTCGGCGGCGGCCTGACCCTCGGCGCAACGTACAGCACGCTCGCCGCGATCCTCGCGGGCGCGATCTGGTCGACCCTGGCGTACATCGCGGTCTCCTACCAGGTGACGCCGCGTACGGCGCCGACGGCCACCGGCTTCCCCGTCCCCGCGATGGCAGCCGCGACCGCCGGAGCCTTCACCGCCGCGCCGAGCGCAGCGGCTCCGGTTGGGACGGCTCCGGCCGAGGTGGCCGGGGTCGAGGCGGCTGCGGTCGAGACGGCGGCGCCCGCCGAGGCGACTGAGGTACTGCCCGACGTGCACCTCGAACCGCCGGCAGCGGAACCGCCGTCGAACTAGCGGTCAATCAGGGCCCGTTTACACTGGAAAACGTCCAGTGTAAACGAGCCCTGATTTCGTGTCGGCCTCAGTTCCGACGGCAGGTTCAGCAGTTCTTTTATTCCGATCGCCATGATCCGACGTTACCCGAGGGCCCCGACGGAACGGGACATCGCGGTCCAGGTGTCGGTGATGATCGTGTCCAGCCGCGATCGTTCGGCGGTCCAGCCCAGTTCGCCGCGAATGCGCGTCGTGTCGGCGATCAGGACGGGCACCTCGGGCTGCGGCGGGTTGTGCACGACCGGGACCTCACGGCCGGTCACCCGCCGGACGGCGGCAATGATGTCGCGCACGCTCGCGCCGGTCGCGCCGACGTTGTAGAGCTCGAATCCGCCGGGCCGGCAGGCGCCGAGCGCGAGAACGTACGCGCGCGCGAGGTCGTCCACGTGGACGAAGTCGCGGACGGCCGAGCCGTCGCCGTTGACGGCGAGCGGCGGGCGCAGTCCCGCCGCCGCGAGCACGGCGCGCGGAATGATCCGGGTCTCGTCCGGATCGCCGAAACTGGCCACCGAGCCCGCGACGTTGAAGGCCCGCAGCACCACCGCGCCGATCTCGCCCTTGGCCGCACCGCGGCGTACCTCGTTCTCGGCGTCGAGCTTTGACTGGCCGTACGGACTGGCCGGCGCCGGCTCGGTGTCCTCGGCGATCGGCTGCCGCTCGGGTGCGCCGTAGACGGCCGCAGTGGACGCGAAGACGAACGGAATGGCCGTTCCGGATGCCTGTCGGCGCTCGGCGAGCAGGTCAAGCAAGGTGACGGTGCCGCCGACGTTGACCGCGCGGTACTCGTCCGGGCGGGCGAAGGACTCGCGCACGCGCGTAAGGGCGGCTAGGTGGCACACGGCGTCGACCCGCGCCACCTCTGCACGCAGCCGCTCGCGGTCGTCCAGAAACGCCTCGACGACGTGCACTTGCCCACCGGCTGGAGCGCGCCCGGCGTCGCGGGTCACGGCGACGACCTGGTGACCGGCCGCGAGCAGGCGCGGCACGACCGCACGGCCGACGTAGCCGAACGCGCCCGTCACCAGCACCCGCATCGTGTCCTCCTCGACCCGCACCAGCGCGATTCTCCCCTTCGGGGTCCCGCACGGCTACAGGGACTTCACAGCGGCCGCAAGTAGCCTGATGCCCGCGCGCTGAACGGCTCCGGAACGGTCGCCCGACTCCGGAACGAGCGTTCAGGAACCTTCCGGGCACCAGCGAGAGGCGGCAACGATGCCTGACTACGTCGGCGCGGTCGACCAGGGCACCACGAGCACCCGGTTCATGGTCTTCGACCGCGGCGGCAACGAGGTGGCCCGACATCAGCTGGAGCACTCGCAGATCATGCCGCGGGCCGGCTGGGTCGAACACAACCCGACCGAGATCTGGGAGCGCACCCGCGCCGTCATCGAGACCGCGCTCAACGAGTCGGGGCTGCGCGCCGGGCATCTGGCGGCCCTCGGCGTGACCAACCAGCGCGAGACCGCGGTGGTGTGGGACCGGCGCTCCGGCCGTCCGTACTACAACGCGATCGTATGGCAGGACACCCGGACCGACCGGATCGCCGCCGCCCTGGACGCAGACGGCCGCGGCGAGGTGATCCGGCGCAAGGCCGGGCTGCCGCCGGCCACCTACTTCTCCGGCGGCAAGATCCAGTGGCTGCTGGAGAACGTGGACGGGCTGCGCGCGGCGGCCGAGCGCGGCGACGCCCTGTTCGGCAACACCGACAGCTGGCTGCTGTGGAACCTGACCGGCGGCCCGGACGGCGGCGCGCACGTCACGGACGTGACCAACGCCAGCCGCACGATGCTGATGAACCTCGAAACGCTCGACTGGGACGAGGAGCTGCTCTCCTTCTTCGGCGTCCCGCGCGCGATGCTGCCCGCGATCCGCCCCTCCTCCGATCCGGCCGGCTACGGCGTGACCCGCGCCGACGGCCCGCTGCGCGGCGAGGTCCCGCTGACCGGCGACCTCGGCGACCAGCAGGCCGCGACCGTCGGCCAGGTCTGCTTCACCCCCGGCTCGGCCAAGAACACCTACGGCACCGGCAATTTCCTGCTGCTGAACACCGGCACCGAGCCGGTGCGCTCCAGCCACGGCCTGCTCACGACCGTGGCCTACCGCTTCGGCGACCAGCCGCCGGTGTACGCACTGGAGGGCTCGATCGCGGTGACCGGCTCGGCCGTGCAGTGGCTGCGCGACCAGCTCGGCATCATCTCCGGCGCGGCGCAGAGCGAGACCCTGGCCCGGCAGGTCGAGGACAACGGCGGCATCTACTTCGTGCCCGCGTTCTCCGGCCTGTTCGCGCCTTATTGGCGCTCGGACGCACGCGGCGCGATCGTCGGGCTGTCCCGGTTCAACACCAACGCGCACCTCGCGCGCGCGACGCTGGAGGCGATCTGTTATCAGACCCGTGACGTGGTTGAGGCGATGCAGCGCGACGCGGGCGTACGGCTGGACGTGCTGCGCGTCGACGGCGGCGTGACCGCCAACGAGCTGGCCATGCAGATCCAGGCAGACGTGCTCGGCGTCCCGGTCTCGAAGCCGGTCGTGGCCGAGACCACGGCGCTCGGCGCCGCGTACGCGGCCGGCCTGGCGGTCGGGTTCTGGAAGAGCACCGACGAACTGGTCGACAACTGGCGCGAGGGCAGGCGGTGGCTGCCCGAATGGACCGAGCAGCAGCGCGCCAAGGGGTACCGGGGATGGCGGAAAGCCGTCGAGCGCACCCTCGACTGGGTCGACCTCGAAGACTGACCGAAATGCCGTCCGCGACCCGTTCATCGCTGGGAGCGATATGTCGGACGATGTGACTGAAGATACGCAAGAGATTCGAGCGAGTTAAGGGGATTGCCATCCGGACGCGTGTACCGCTTCCGTAGGATGTGCAGATCCGTCGGTCTGCCAGGTGGTGTCCAGAGCGCGACGACGGGGGAGGGCGCGGGGCCGCGGAGACGGGCCGCGATAACAGGGCGTGGCACGCCGTACAGGGTGGGAGCACGACGTTGTCCGATTCACAATGGCGGTTCGCCGAGCGTTACGACCTGCTCGGCCGGCTCGGCGACGGCGCCGTCGGCTCGGTGTGGCTGGTGCGCGACCAGCGCAGCGGCGCCGAGTACGCCATCAAGATCCTGCTTCCCGAGCTGACCGCCCGGCCGGAGGTGGCCGAGCGCCTGCGCGCGCACCTCGACGCCGTGCGCGCGCTGGGCCACCCGAACATCGTCGCCGTCGACGAGGTGGTCGGGCACGAGGGGCGCGCGGCGCTGGTGATGCGCCCGGTGGCCGGCGACGACCTGCGCGTCGTGCTCGGCCGCACCGGCACGCTGGCCGCGGCGCACGCCACGATCCTGGCCGCGCAACTGTGCGACGCGCTGGCCGCTGCGCACGCCGCCGACATCGCGCACGGCGCAGTCAAGCCGTCGAACGTGCTGCTGGAGTCACGCCCCGGCGGCGAGGGCTCGATCCGCGTCGGCCTGACCGACTTCGGCATGGCGGCGCTGGCCGCGGCGGCGGACGTGACCCCGCTCAAGGACGAGATCGGCGAGCGCTACTTCGCGGCGCTGCCGGTCGAGTACCAGGCTCCTGAGATCGCGGTGGGCATGATCGCGAGCCCGGCCGCCGACGTGTACGCCGTCGGCGCGCTGCTCTACGAGGTGCTGTCCGGCGCCGCGCCGTTCACCGGCGAGTTCGCCGACGTGCAGCGGCGGCACCGCGAGGCCCAGCCGCAGCGGATACCCGGCCTGCCCGACCCGCTCTGGCTGCTGATCGCCTCCTGCCTGGCCAAGCCGCCGCAGCACCGGCCGAGCGCGCTGGATCTGGCCAGCCTGCTGCGCAACATCACCCCGACGGTCGCCGACGCGCCCGCGTGGGCGATGCGCGACGCGCAGGACACGACGCTGCTCTCGGCCGCGACGCTCTCGTCCCGGATCGCCCGCGACACGCCGCCGGTCCCGCAGGGTCCTGACGCGCCACCGGCGTCGGCGGTCGCCTTGACGGCGGCCGAGACCATGATGCTCGTCGCCGTCCCGCACC
>JBOHCW010000251.1:0-6808 GCA_050725375.1 Actinocrinis sp.
CCCGCAACACAGCACTCGACACAGACGAAGGATCCGCAACCGCAAACGGCTTACGCAGATAAATCCTCCCCTGCGCCGCACTACTCGTCGAACCAGCCGTATTCCACAACCAATCCGACACCGGCGACCCGGTATACGACGGAACCGCACTCGCATCGGGCATTACCGTGGCGGCGGCCCATCCGCTGTCGTCGTAGCCGGACTGCGTCCAACCGGACTTCTCCAAGCGGGCATCGTAGGTCTCGACCGCGGGCGAGTTGGCGGTCGTCGGCCCCGCCGTGACCTTCCACGAGGCGTCGCTGACCACCCGGGTCGGCGCGCCGTTCGGGCCCCAGACCTCCAGTTCGAGCTTCAGCGTGGGCCGGCCCGGCTGCCACGGCTCGCCGCCGGACGGATAGTCGGCCGCTCCCCCGGCGTAGAACCCGTTGCCGAGGCTCACCGCGATCGCGTTGCTTCCGCCGCGCACCAGTTGCGTGACGTCGTAGGCGGTGTAATCCACGGTCTCGCTGTAGTCGGTGAAGGCCGTGTCGAGCACGTGGTCAGTGACCGGATGCCCGTTGAGGGACACGTACGGGTAACTCAGGCCCACGACGTAAAGGCGCGCCTTGGTGATCGTCTGGCTCCCCGACGCGAAGCTCTTGCGAAACAGCAGCTCGGCTCCGCTCGGCGTAGTGGGGCCGGCGATCCAGCTGCCCGCGAACTGGTTCGGATCAAGGAACGCGGTCTCGAACCACGTGTCGGACGCGCTCCACGGCGAGACCGCCCCGTGGTTGTCCCACACCCGCACCTGCCAGTAGTACCGGCTCTGCGACGCTAGCGCCGGGCCGTTGTACGCGACATCGAACGACTGGCCGGAACGCACGGTGCCCGAGTCCCACACCAGGTCCCGGCCACGTCGCAGGCTGCTCTCGTTCGCGGCGACGCGGATCTCGTACCCGCTCTGCGAGACGCCTCGCGCCGACGATGTGAGGACCCATCCAAGCAGCGGATGGCTGGAATCGATCCCAAGCGGATCGGTCATGTGCTCGGTGGTGAGCGAGCCGACCCCGACGGTGGCCGTCGCCGCACCCGCGGCGGGAGCGGCGATCGGCGAAGCGGCCACGCCCAGCGCGAGAGCACCCGCGACGCCGGCCCGCAGCCAGCGCGTCGGCAGCCCGAGGGCCGGACCGGAGCGGCGAGACCACGGCGCCCGCCGGCGCAGCGTCTCATTCAGCACGAAGAACGACCTCATGACGCCTCCAAAGCGTGATGAGCCGGATTAGAACGTTTCATGACGCCCGGGAGAAGCTAGCCACCGATCACGCGATCGTCAATGGGTGTCGAGATCAAGGAATCGCAATACGGTGACAAACTGGCATTAGTACGATTCAACCCACCCAAGAGGCGCTGACACCGTGCGTGACCAGCAAGGCGTTCGATCCGTGAGGCAGAAGGGGAACCGCCACAGCATCAGTCCACTGACACGTCCCGTAGAGCCGGAGAAGTGGGTTTCACCGCGCGGGCGGGGGTGCTCAAGTGCCCGCGGAGGCGGCGAAATCCCGCCCGGACCCGGCCGGCCGTTCGAAAGTTACGCGGACCGCCGACCCGCGTCACGCGGGTCTGACCGGCAGAAGCGGCTCTGATCAGCGGGGACGAGGCGGTCGGCGAGCGTGGGAGTCCAGCAAGTTATCGAAACACTTTCGAAACATTGACGGCCCGGGGCGGGCCGACCGACGCTTTCGCCGGCAGCAGAGCTCATCTGTGCCGGTCCGCGGATCTTTATGAGCGAGGTAAACATGCACCATGATCGTCCATCACAATGGATCGCGTCCGCTGGTGCGCAACCGAGGGAGAGCGCGGCTGAGCGTGCCGCGCACCTCTCGCGGCGGACGTTCCTCGGGTCGGGGGCGGCCGCGATCGCAGGGCTCTCTGTGGGTATGGCTGGACCGGCGAATGCTGCGACGACGAGCTTGGACACGTCAAGGGGCGAGGTTCCATTCGGTCCGGTCATCGTGGACGACCCCGGGGCGGGGGCATCCTATGCGCGAGCCGTGCGGCTCAGTGGCCCGCAGCCGGGCAGAGCAGGGACCTTGCTGGCGACGTTCCAGCAGTTCGGCAGCCCAGGGTTTCCCATCTTCCGCAGCGACGATGATGGCCATACCTGGAATCAGTACAGCAACGTGCCCAGTACCGGCGAGGCCGCGGGACTGTGGCTGCAGCCGTTCCTGTATGAGTTGCCGCGCGCATTCGCCGGCCTGCCCAAGGGTGCAGTGTTGTGTGCCGGCAATTCGCTCGGCGATTTCTCCTCTACGAGCATTGAGCTGTACGCGAGCACCGACCATGGCCTGACCTGGCAGTTCCTGAGCACGGTCGCGCAGGGCGGCGCCCCGGTGCCAGAGAACGGCAATACCCCGGTGTGGGAGCCGTTCCTGCTGCTACACCGTGACCGGCTCGTCTGCTACTACTCCGACCAGCGAGACCCGAAGTACGGGCAGAAGCTGGCGCATCAGACCAGCAGGGACCTGAGTCACTGGGGTCCGGTCGTCAACGATTCGGTGGGCACGGACTACAGCCAGCGCCCGGGCATGACCACCGTCGCGCAAATACACGACAGCATGTGGATCATGACCCATGAGGCCGGCGGTAACTCGGGCGACAATTTCTACGCCGTGCATTACAAGCTCGCTCGCGATCCGGAGTCGTTCGGCCCGGCCGTTGAGCACGTACTGCACGACCAGAGCGGTTACATCCCCTCAGCCGCCCCGGTCGTGTCATGGTCGCCCTGCGGCGGCCCGATGGGCACCATCCTCGTCACCGCAAACAGCGACCAGGACTTTTTCATCAATCGCGCCCTCGGCGATCCAGGCAAATGGACGCGGCTGTCTTCGGCAATGCCAGGAGGGTATAGCCGGTTCACCATCCCGCTGGCGAGCCCGCAATCGCGCAACCGGTCCGGCCTCGTCTTCGTCGTGACCGGCCCATACTACGGCGATCAGGGACCGATCCAAGCTGGTGTCGTTCAGCTGTAACCGATGGCGAGTGAGGCCGAGGGGGCATGCTGGACGCGCTGGACGGCTACTGGACCAGCGGACCGGGTACTCAAGGGCGGCGAAGATCGCATCGTTGGTCTGGAGTCTCAGCGCGCGAAGTCGCAGGTGCCGTATTCGTCCGGGCGATAGCGCAGGGCTCTGGTACGCAGCGGCGCACGCAGAACCTCCAGCGTGCGTGCGTCGATCGTGCCTGGCGGGCTCGTGTAAGTAACGATCCTGAGATCGGCGTCGGGCACCATCAGCACCTCCAGATCGAGGTTGATCTCGCCCACGCGCGGATGCTCGACGGTCTTGCGGTCGCCCGTGAACGCGCCGGCCGTGCCGGTCAACCACAGCCGCTCGAAACGGGCACTCGCCCGCATTGTGCGTTCGATCAGTGCGCCTAGGCGCACATCCGCCGGATACGCGGTCGCCGTCACGCGCAGGTCCGCGACAAGCGCCTGCTCCTCGGCCTCGTCACCGTCCCACGAGCGCACCGGCCATGCCGCGATCGACTCCGGCCTGCGCCCGTCCGGCGACCGGAACATCCCGGCGACCAGGTTGCGCTCATCCCAGCCGTAGCCGGCCGGGTCGCCGATCGTGGCCGTCCACATCGCGTTCCAGCCGATGATCGTCCAGTCGGCGGCGTAAACCGCGACCGGTGTATCGCCCAGACGCTCCACAAGTCGGTGCACCCTCTCAGGCACGTGCATGGGCACGCTGCCGTGGGAGGGCGGCAACAGCCCGGCACACCGGAAAAGGTGGTCGCGCTCGGAGGCGCCGAGCCTGAGCGCCGCGGCCAGCGCGGCGACCACCTGGGCCGACGGGTTGCGTGCGCGACCCTGCTCCAGGCGGACCAGATAGTCCACCGATAGGCCCGCCAGGCGGGCCAGCTCCTCGCGACGCAGACCCCGGACCCGCCGATCCCGGCCAGGCTCCAACCCGCCGTCCGGCGGTGAGAGCCGCTCGCGCCAACCCCGCACGGCGATACCGAAGTTGTTCGTCGTGATCGCCATCGATTCACGAGCTTACCGGGGGGCACGGACGGTGCGGTATCGCCTCGTGTCCGCTGATGGCGCGCCGTTACGCCTTTTCCGCCTCCGGCACGGCGGGGCCCCAGTGGCTCTTGGTGAACGCGGCGGCGGCGTGCAGAGCCGCGTCGGCCTCGTCAAGCAGCGCGGCGAACCCCTGGAAGACGTGCGGCACCTGCGGCCAGACCTGCAACTCGACCGCGACGTCGTGCTCGGCGGCGCGCGCCGCCAGCCGCACCGCGTCGTCCAGCAGAATCTCGTGCGAGCCGACCCGGATGAGCAGCGGGGCCAATCCGGTCAGATCCGCGAAGATCGGGCTGGCCAGCGGCGACGCGGGATCGGTCGCACCGAGGTAGTCGCCGGCCCGGGTGCGCAGCCCCTGCGCGCTCAGCGCCGGATCGACCGCTGCCTTGCCGACCGCGCTGGCGCCGGACACCGTCAGATCGGCCCAGGGCGAGAACATGACGGCGGACGAGGGCTGAGCCAGCCCCGCGTCCTTGACTGCCACCAGCGTCGCGGCGACCAGCCCCCCGCCCGCGGACTCGCCCACGAACGCGATCCGTGAGCTGGGCACGCCGTCGTCGAGCAGCGCGCGATAGGCGGCCACGGCATCGTCGAGTGCCGCGGGAAACGGGTGCTCAGGCGCGAGGCGGTAGTCCACCGACACGGCCCTGGCGCCGACGCGCCGGGAGACGTCGGCGGCCAGCGCCGCCGAGTCCGCCGCCGAGCCGAGGGCATACGCCCCGCCGTGAAAGTACAAGATCACAGCCGACGGGTCGCTGCCGGGTGTCTCGACCGTCACGACCGGCACAGCGCCGAGCGTGCCGGCGGTGGTCGACACGTCTGGCGGCAACGGCACCGCCGCGATCTTCTCGTGGAAGACCGCGCGCTGCCGCGCCACCTCGCCCCCGATATCGAGCGGGCCGTCCCGCAGTAGTTCGTCGAGGGCCTCGCGTTGCCGCCGGGTCATGGCTGTGCCTTCCGCTGCGATGCGCGCTGGGTGCCGGGCCGGACCGGGCTGAGCCGGGCCGACGTTTCAACGGCGGGATACCGGTGCGCCGACGGTCAACGCGGCGGTCCGACGATTACCTGGCCGTACAGGTCGGCGGCGTGCTTCATGCGCTCGCGCGAGATCTCGAAACCCTCGGGACGCGGGGTCGCCATATCGCGTCCGGCATCCCGGAACATGCCCTCGATGCCGCCGGGCGTGCAGATCATCAGCAGGTCGGCCGTCTCGGAGGTGATCCGGTAGCCGTGCGGGACGTTGCGCGGCAGGTAGACGATCCCGCCTTCCGACAGCTGCGTCTCCTCGCCGTCGCACCACACCAGGGCGCTGCCCGCGATCAGCAGGAACACCTCGTCCTCGCGGGTGTGCAGGTGGTACGGCGGCGCTTCGCCCTTGCCCACGGCGAACCGCCCGACGGTCAACTGCCCGTCCGTCGCCGCGCTGTCCAGGAGCACGGAGAACACTCCGCCGTCGAGCCACTCAAGCTTCTGCTGCTGATCGGGCTGTGCGAGATAGGCCATGCTCATGGCGCCGGTCCCCTCTGTACGCATGCTCAGCCGTCATCCACAGGCCGGTTGACGCCCGCTCGACGACCACGGCAGTTCGCGCCGCGAGATCGATGATCCCCTCCTACCCGCGGCACCCGCCATAGCCCCGGGTAGGAACAGCAGTACCACCCGTCCCGCCGCGCACGACTCGCGTGGTGGAGGACGCCGCGCTCCATCAGTCCACTGACACTGCTCGGGAGTGTTCTCGGGTTGTGGGCGGTTTCGGTTTCTAGGTGCAGTGTCGCAGGGTTGTGATCAGGTGGGGCGCGGGGGTGGGGATGTGTCCGTCGAGGGCGTCGCCTTCGTTGACGGGCAGCTGGTTGATGGCGCCCTCCACGGACAGTGGCAGGTGCGGTTGTAGGCCGCGGTGGCAGGCGGCGAGCAGGTCGCGCAGCTGCCGGCGCGCGGGCAGCGGGCGCCCGCCGGGGTGGACGGCGTCGGCGTGCGCGAGATCGGCGCGCAGGCGCAGGGATTGGGTGCGCCAGTAGTCGGCGTCGCGGTATTCGGCGTTGCGCCGGTGGTCGAGGTAGAGGCAGAACGCCGCGGTGGCGTTTCCGGCGCCGGCGGCGAACTTCCACCAGAACCGGGCTCCGTCCTCGCGTGCGGTCAGGTGCAGCAGGCAGGCGAAGACCAGGGCGCCGTCGGCGTCGTTGAGTGATTCGATCAGCCGGGCCAGGCTGTCCTCGGCGCGCGGGGTGTTGAGGACCAGGGTGCTGGTCAGGTCGAGTTCGTGGCGGGCCTGCTCGTGTTCGGGTCCCAGGTTCGGCACCGCGGCGGCGGGATGGTCGCCGGGAACGGCGTGTTGCGTGCGGCGGGCACGTGCGCGGACCAGGCGCTGTTCGGCGGTTGGCGGCTGGTAGTCACGGTATGCGTCAGCCAGAAGGTGGGCGTCGCGCAGAACGTGGTCCAGGGGGGTGTTTGTGCGTGGTGCGGTCACGGGCTGTGTCAATCCTCGGTATCCGGGTCGGGCCGGTTGAGCAGTTTGGCCAGGCGCTTGCGGGCATAGTGGATGTGACTGCGCACGGTGTTCACGCTGATGCCCAGCAGCAGGGCGGTGCGCCGATCGCCGCAGCCGATCACGAATCGCAGCACGATGACCATGTACTGGCGCTCGGGCAGCTGCGCGATGGCGCTGTAGAGGCCGAGCGACTCCTCCAGGCGTTCGAAGTCGGCGCGCCCCGCGCGCATCGCGCGCAGGAATGCGGCGTTGGGCAC
>JBOHCW010000252.1:0-7549 GCA_050725375.1 Actinocrinis sp.
GCGCCTGGCCGACCGCTTCCCGCGCCGGCTGGGCCGCTACCCGCGGCTTGCGCAGGTCGCGGCGGGTCAGCGGCGGCAGCCGGATCGCGCCGTACCTGGCCAGCAGCGGCTCCGGGTCCAGCCCGACCGCGTGCGCGTAGGCACGGATGTGTCCTCGCGCGTACACGTCTCCGCCGCACTGGTCGAAGTCGCCCGCCTCGATCCGGTGCAGCACCTCCGCGGTGATCCGCGTGCGCTCGCCCACCTGACGGGCGGTCAGCCCCGCGTCCAGGCGCGCGCCGCGCAACGCCTCGCCGATCGCCCGATACGGGTCCCGCCGCCCGCCCTGGTCCTGCGCCACCTGGAATCCCGCCTTCCGTCACGCGTTACCCGCCGCCGTCGGCTCCGTGTCTCGGAGACAGCTTGCCCGGCGGAAACGCGGCCCTCCCCTCCGATCGCCCGCATTCGCCCGATTGGAGTTCGTTCGCTCGGCCTAACGCACGAACGCGGCAAGCGTCACGAAATGAACACCGTACGGGTTAGCGGGCTCGCCGCCGGACGCACCGTCAGACGCGGGGGCGCGCGTGGGACCGGACGCGGGGCCGGACCCGGGACGAAGTGCGGGACTACTCGCCGGGCGAGAGCGAGTCGAGCAGGTTCTGCAGCTCGTCCGGCCGCAGGAGCACGTCGCGGGCCTTCGCGCCCTCCGACGGGCCGACCACGCCGCGCGACTCCATCAGGTCCATCAGCCGGCCCGCCTTGGCGAAGCCGACCCGCAGCTTGCGCTGCAGCATCGAGGTCGAGCCGAACTGGGTCGAGACCACCAGTTCGGCGGCCTGGACCAGCAACTCCAGGTCGTCGCCGATCTCGTCGTCGACCTCGCGCCGCTTCTCCGGCGACTCGGTCACGTCGACGCGGTACTCGGGCTTGAGCTGGCTCTTGCAGTGCGCGACCACGGCCTCGATCTCCTTGTCGGCCAGGTACGCGCCCTGCAGGCGCACCGGCTTCGAGGCGCCCATCGGCAGGAACAGCGCGTCGCCCTTGCCGACCAGCTTCTCCGCGCCCGGCTGGTCGAGGATGACCCGCGAGTCGGCCAGCGAGGAGGTGGCGAAGGCCAGCCGGGAGGGCACGTTCGCCTTGATCAGGCCGGTGACCACGTCCACGCTCGGGCGCTGGGTGGCCAGCACCAGGTGGATGCCGGCCGCGCGCGCGAGCTGGGTGATGCGCACGATCGAGTCCTCGACGTCGCGCGGGGCCACCATCATCAGGTCGGCCAGCTCGTCCACGATCACCAGCAGGTACGGGTACGGCCGGTACTCGCGCTCGCTGCCGGGCGGCGGCTTGAGCTTGCCCGAGCGCACCGCCTTGTTGAAGTCGTCCACGTGCCGGAAGCCCGAGGCGGCCAGGTCGTCGTAGCGCAGGTCCATCTCGCGCACGACCCACTGCAGCGCCTCGGCGGCCTTCTTGGGCGAGGTGATGATCGGGGTGATCAGGTGCGGGATGCCCTCGTAGGAGGTCAGCTCGACCCGCTTGGGGTCCACCAGCACCAGGCGCACCTCGTCCGGCGTCGCCCGGGCCAGGATCGAGGTGATCAGGGTATTGATGCAGGTCGACTTGCCCGCGCCGGTCGCCCCGGCCACCAGGATGTGCGGCATCTTGCTCAGGTTGGCGGTGATGTCCCGGCCCTCGACGTCCTTGCCGAGGCCGACCAGCATCGGATGGTGGTCGGCGACCGCGCCGGGAGAGCGCAGGATGTCGCCGAGCGAGACCATCTCGCGGTCCATGTTCGGGATCTCGATGCCGATCGCCTGCTTGCCGGGGATCGGCGAGAGGATGCGCACGTCGGCCGACGCGACCGCGTAGGCGATGTTCTTCGACAGGGCGGTGACCCGCTCGACCTTGACCGAGCTGCCGAGTTCGACCTCGTACCTGGTCACCGTCGGGCCGCGGGTGAAGCCGGTGACCTGCGCGTCCACCGCGAACTGCTCGAAGACGCTGGTCAGCTGCTCGACGACCTTGTCGTTCGCCTTGGAGCGCACCCGCAGCGGCGCGCCCCTGGACAGCAGCTCGGGCGAGGGCAGCTCGTACACGACGTCACCGGACAGGGTGAGCTGCTCGACGCGCGGGACGGCCGGTATGTCGCCGCTCGACGCGGCGGGCGCCGTGTTGTCCTTGGGGCCGCGGCGCGACTTGCGCTGCTGCTCGGGCAGCGGCAGGAAGACCGTCGGCTCGGGCAGGCCCGCGTCGGGGTCGACCCCCGGTACCGGATCGCCCAGCGGCAGGCCCTCGGCCGGGTCGAGCAGGTCCGTCGCAGGGGTCTGGCGACGGCGCGGCGCGCGCTGCGGGCGCGCCAGGTCGGTCGGGTCGTCCTCGACCACGGTCGGCATCTGGTCGGGCGGCGCGGCGCCGTGGAACGCGCGGTAGAGCATCGCGTCGGCCTTGACGCGCAGCGCGCGCAGGCGGTCCGGGATGCGGTAGATCGGCGTCGCGGTCGTCACGAGCAGGCCGAAGAGCACGACGATCAGCAGCAGGGGCACGGCGAGCCACTGGGTGAACACCGCGGAGATCGGCGCGGAGGCGAGGTAGCCGAGCCAGCCGCCGCCGTGCCGCATCGCGAGCGCGCCCATCGACGGGGTCGGCGCGCCGCGCGCGATGTGCGTGATGCCGAGCACGCCGAGGGTCAGGGCGGTCAGGCCGATGGCGATCCGGCCGGCGCCCTCGGTGGTCTCCCTCGGGTGTCGCATGACCCTGACGGCGAGGCCGACCAGCACCAGCGGGACCAGCTTGTCCAGCACGCCGACGCCGCCGGTGATCACGGTCACCAGCGCCGTGCCCACCGCGCCGGGCAGCTGGCGCCACACGGCCGCGCCGAGGACGAGCGCGCCGGCCAGCAGCGCGAGGCCGACGCCGTCGCGGCGGTGGTCGGGGTGCAGGTTCCTGGACGCGGAGCCGGCCCGGCGCAAGAGGTGTCCGGCGCCGCGCGCGACGCCCATCCACACCAGGGACACGGCCATCGCGATGCCCTGGGCGGCCAGTTCGAACGGGCCCTTGGTGACCGGGCGCGACGGGTTCGCCCGCCGCGAGCGCTTCGATCCCCCGGACGACCCGCGGCCTGAGGTACGCCGCTGCGCAGAGCCCTTACCCGAGCCCGAGCCGCGCCCCGAGGACGTGCCCGACCCGGAACCCGTCTTCTGACGAGCCGAGGGCGTGCGGGCAGGGGTCGCCATGGTCGGAAGGCTAGCGGATCACGGCGTTGCGACGGCGATGCCGCGCCGTATGGTGTGCGAATCGCTCGAAAAGCCGTGCCGCGCCGGGAGATGACGGCTGGTCAGGCCGTGATCTCCGGGTGCGCCCCGAAACGGGGTCAACCGCCCGCTCAGGCCAGGGCGTCTATCGCCGAGCGCAGCCGGGCCAGCCTCGTGCCGAGCACGTCCACGGTGGCGGCCAGCTCCTCGCGCGGGACCGAGGCGCGCACGTCGTCGGACGCGAACTTCTCCAGCGTGCGGGTGTGCTCCTCGACCGCGGCCAGCCGCGCGGACAGCTCGGCGACCAGCTGCGAGCCGGCCTCGGACCCGCCGCCCGCGCCGTCCGACAACCGCTGCGCGAGCAGGGCCGCCTGTTCGCGCAGCAGCTGGTTCTTGCGGTGCAGCTCGACGAACACGGAGACCTTGGCCCGCAGGATCCACGGGTCGAACGGCTTGGACAGGTAGTCCACCGCGCCGGCCGCGTAGCCGCGGAAGGTGTGGTGCGGACCGTTGGACACGGCGGTCAGGAAGATGATCGGGATGTCCTTGGTGCGCTCGCGGCGCTTGATGTGCGCCGCGGTCTCGAACCCGTCCAGGCCCGGCATCTGCACGTCCAGCAGGATCACCGCGAAGTCGTCGGTGAGCAGCGCCTTGAGCGCCTCCTCGCCCGAGTTGGCACGCACCAGCGTCTGGTCGAGGGCGCCGAGCACCGCCTCCAGAGCCACCAGGTTCTCCGGCCGGTCGTCGACCAACAGGATCTTCGCCCGGTCTGCCACGCTCTCCGTCGCCTTCCCGTCTCGGCGCCCGGATCCTCCGGCCGCCTCGTACCGCCCTGCGCGTCCTCCCTCGTCCCCCGAGGCGCGCCGGTCTACCGTACCGGCCCACCCGCTCCGCCGTCGCCGAGCCTGCTCCTGATCAAGCCGAGCAGCTGGTCTATGTCTACCGGTTTCGTCACATATTCCGAGGCCCCGGCGTCGAGCGCCTTCTCCCGGTCGCCGTGCATCGCCTTCGCGGTCAGCGCGATGATGGGCAGCTGGACGAACCGGTCCATCCGCCGGATCGCCGCCATCGTCGCGTATCCGTCCATCTCGGGCATCATGATGTCCATCAGCACCAGGTCGATGTGCTCGGCGCGTTCGAGCACGTCGATGCCCTCGCGGCCGTTCTCCGCGTAGCGCACCGCCAGTCCCCGCTGTTCTAAGACACTCGTCAGCGCGAAAACGTTGCGCACATCGTCGTCCACGATCAGAACCGTCTCGCCGTCGAAGCGCCCGGTGAAGCGGGGCGAGTCCTCGCGCGCCGCGTCGCGGCCGGTGAACATCCGGCCGTTGGCCGCGCCCTTGTCCCGGTCCGCCGCCGCCGTGGTGGCCAGCGCCTTCTCCATGGTGTGCGCGTCGATCACCCCGCGCTGCTCGGGCAGCCGCGGGCCGCTCAGCCGGGGTGCGGCCGGCTCGGCGGGCAGGTGCTCCAGCGGCAGGTAGAGGGTGAAGACCGAACCGCGTCCGAGCGTGGAGCCGACCGAGATGCCGCCGCCGAGCAGGTGCGCGATCTCCCGGCTGATCGACAGCCCGAGGCCGGTGCCGCCGTGCTTGCGGCTGATCGTGCCGTCGGCCTGCTGGAAGGCCTCGAAGATGATCCGCAGCTTCTCCTCGGCGATGCCGATCCCGGAGTCCGCGACCGTGAACGCGACGGCCCGCGGCAGTCCGCCGCTCTGGCCGCTCTCGCCGGCGGCCGCGCCCAGCAGCACGTCGTGCTCGACGCTCACCCGCAGCTCGACCGAGCCGGACTCGGTGAACTTGACCGCGTTGGACAACAGGTTGCGCAGGATCTGCTGCAGGCGCTGCTCGTCGGTGTGCAGTTCGGCGGGCACCCGGGTGTCGAGCCGGATGTTGAAGTCCAGGCCCTTCTCCACGGTCAGCGGCCGGAAGGTGGCCTCGACGTACTCGACCAGGGTGCTCACGGCTATCGGGGCGGCCTGCACGTCCATCCGGCCGGCCTCGATCTTGGACAGGTCCAGGATGTCGCTGATCAGGCCGAGCAGGTCGGAACCCGCCGAGTGGATGGTCTCGGCGAAGTCGACCTGCTTGTCGGACAGGTTCCCGTCGTTGTTGTCCGCCAGCAGCCGGGCCAGGATCAGCAGGCTGTTGAGCGGGGTGCGCAGCTCGTGCGACATGTTGGCCAGGAACTCGGACTTGTACTTGGAGGCCAGCGCCAGTTGGTCGGCCCGCTCCTCCAGGGCCTGGCGCGCCTGCTCGATCTCGGAGTTCTTGACCTCGATGTCCTTGTTCTGCCGGGCCAGCAGCGCCGCCTTGTCCTCCAGTTCGGCGTTGGACCGGCGCAGCTCCTCCTGCTGGCTCTGCAGCTCCTCGGAGCGGTCCTCCAGCTGCGCGGTCAGCTGCTGGGACTTGATCAGCAGGTCCTCGGTGACGCTGTTGGCCATGATGGTGTTGACCGTCACGCCGATGGTCTCCACGATCTGGTCCAGGAAGGCGAGCTGGATCTCGGTGAACCGGCGGAACGAGGCGAACTCGATGACCGCGAGCACCTGGGACTCGAACAGCACCGGCAGCACGATCAGCGAGGCCGGCGCCGCGGCGCCCAGACCCGTGGCGACCGGCAGGTACCCGGCCGGCACCTCCTCGACCAGGATCGGGCTGCGCTGGTCGGCGGCCTGGCCGACCAGCCCCTCGCCGATCCGGAAGCGCACCGGGCCGTCGCCGTCCTCCGCCGGGCGCCGGGTCAGCCGGCCGTAGCCGGCCAGCATGCGTACGGACTCGAACTCGCGCAGGTAGAACGCGCCGTGCTGCGCGCTGACCACCGGGGTCAGCTCGGCCATGATCAGCTGCGCCACGGCGAGCAGGTCGCGCTTGCCCTGCATCAGGCCGCTGATACGGGCCAGGTTGCCCTTGAGCCAGTCCTGGTCCTGGTTGCGCCGGGTGGTCTCGCGCAGGTTGCCGATCATCTGGTTGATGTTGTCCTTGAGCTCGGCCACCTCCCCCGAGGTGTCCACGTCGATCAGCTGGGTCAGGTCGCCGCGGGTCACCGCGGTGGCCACCTCGGCGATCGCGCGCACCTGGGTGGTCAGGTTCCCGGCCAGCTGGTTCACGTTGTCGGTCAGGCCCTGCCAGGTGCCCGCCACGCCGGGCACCCGCGCCTGGCCGCCCAGCTTGCCCTCGGTGCCGACCTCGCGGGCGACCCGGGTGACCTCCGCGGCGAACGCCGAGAGCTGGTCCACCATCGTGTTGATGGTCGTCTTCAGCTCCAGGATCTCGCCGGACGCGTCGACGTCGATCTTCTTGGTCAGGTCGCCGCGGGCCACCGCCGTGGTCACCTGCGCGATGTTGCGCACCTGGCTGGTGAGGCTGTTGGCCATGCCGTTGACGTTGTCGGTCAGGTCCTTCCAGGTGCCGGCCACGCCGGGCACGCGTGCCTGGCCGCCGAGCTTCCCGTCGGTACCGACCTCGCGGGCGATACGAGTGACCTCGTCGGCGAACGCGGAGAGCTGGTCCACCATCGTGTTGATGGTCGTCTTCAGCTCCAGCACCTCGCCGCGCGCGTCGACCTCGATCTTCTCGGACAGGTCGCCGCGGGCGACCGCGGTGGCGACCTGGGCGATCTCGCGCACCTGGCTGGTCAGGTTGTTCGCCATGAAGTTGACGCTGTCGGTCAGGTCGGCCCAGGTGCCCGCGACGCCGCGCACCCGCGCCTGGCCGCCGAGCCGTCCCTCGGTGCCCACCTCGCGGGCCACCCGGGTCACCTCGTCGGCGAAGCCGGACAGCTGGTCCACCATCGTGTTGATGGTCTCCTTCAGCTGCAGGATCTCGCCGCGCGCGTCGACCGTGATCTTCTGCGACAGGTCGCCCTGCGCCACGGCCGTGGTCACCTGGGCGATGTTGCGCACCTGGGTGGTCAGGTTGTTGGCCATCAGGTTCACCGAGTAGGTCAGCGCCTGCCAGGTCCCCGCGACGCCCGGCACCTTCGCCTGGCCGCCGAGCTGGCCCTCGGTGCCGACCTCGCGGGCGACCCGGGTCACCTCGTCGGCGAACGCGGAGAGCTGGTCCACCATCGTGTTGATGGTGTTCTTCAGCTCGAGCACCTCGCCGGACGCGTCGACGTCGATCTTCTCGGTCAGGTCGCGCCAGGTGCCGCCGACGCCTGGGACCTGTGCCTGGCCGCCGAGGCGGCCCTCGGTGCCCACCTCGCGGGCCATGCGGGTGACCTCGCCCGCGAACGCGGAGAGCTGGTCCACCATCGTGTTCACGGTGTTCTTGAGCTCGAGGATCTCACCGCGTGCGTCCACGGTGATCTTCTGGCTCAGGTCGCCC
>JBOHCW010000253.1:0-4345 GCA_050725375.1 Actinocrinis sp.
TCGACGACGAAACGGACCGGATCACCGGCGTCGAGCTATCTGACGGCACCTTGGTAAAGCGCGATGTCCTTGCCGTCGCGACTCGTATGGTTGCTCGCGCGGACTACCTGAGCGCACTCGGCCTTAAGCCAGTCGAGCACACGTCCGGCGCGGGCGAGTACATCCCAACCGACGCCGCAGGCCGCACCGATGTCGACGGCGTGTGGGCCGCGGGCAATCTCACGGACCTGATGGCCCAGGTAGGCGGCTCGGCCGCCGCCGCCGCGATGGCCGCGGCCCAGATCAACGCCGACCTCGTCGCCGAGGAGACAAGGGCCGCCGTCGCCGAGTCCCGCGCGCGCGAAGCCGGGCCGTTCTCAGAGGGCGTTTGATCCCGTTGCCGCGATTCTCGATCCGTCAGCCGCGATCCTCGATCCGTCAGGAGGACATCCCATCGTCTCCGTCTTTGTCCGAGGCGGGTGATTGACTTTGCGTCATGAGCACCAACCAGGCGCCGTCCACGAGCACGGATCCGGCGGATTCGCGCAGCCGCGAGCTGTTGGCGGAGATCATCGCGGCGGGCGGCGCGCCGAAGTGGCTGATGTTCTGGGGGCACCGGCCGCAGGCGGACGGCGGCATCGGCAAGGGGTGCCTGAGCCAGTGGTGGCCGTGCACGTTCACTGTCGACGGGGTCGATTACGTCTCCGCCGAGCACTGGATGATGGCCGCCAAGGCGCGGATGTTCGGTGACGAGGAGGCTCTCGCGAAAATCCTCGCCGCGCCGACGCCGGCCGAGGCCAAGGCGCTCGGGCAACTGGTGCGCGACTTCGACGAGGGGGCCTGGACTGCGCGCCGGTCCGGTCTCGTCGTCGAGGGCAACGTCGCGAAGTTCGGTCAGGACGACGCGCTGCGTGCCTATCTCCTCGGTACGGCCGGCCGCGTGCTCGTCGAGGCCAGCCCGCGCGATCGGATCTGGGGTATCGGGCTCGGCGCTGCGGACGAGCGCGCCACCGATCCGACGCGATGGCGCGGTCTGAACCTACTCGGCTTCGCCCTCATGGAGGCGCGGACGCGTCTGGCACACAGCGCCGATTGAAGCGCGGTGTCGTCGCGGCCAGCTAGCCGGATGGCCGGGTGGCGCGGAACATGTACGTCGGCGGCTTCGAGGTCAGCGGCCTGTTCCACCTTCATGCTGCGCCGTGTACAGGCGGGTCAGATGGTGCAGCATCGCGGCGAAGACGGCCACCCAGGCGGCCAGGGCGAACCAGCTTTCCGTGTCGCCGATCCCGCGGACGATCGGCAGGTGGTCGACCTGGCCGAGGAGGCTGCCGCTGACGCCGTACATGCCGAGGGGGAAGACGATGCTCCAGACCGGCGGCTCGTAGCGCAGCGGGACCTTGTGCACGGCGTGGCGCCACACGCCCGCCGCCACGAGGACCGGGATCAGCCAGCTTCCGAAGGACCAGAACAGCACCGACGTGCCTGCGACCAGGCCTTTCGTCGCCTCGACCATCGGGGCGCCGGCCATCTGCACGATGCGGGCGCCGGCGACGACGGTGATCGCGGTCGCGCCCATCGCCACCCAGTAGGGCGGCGTGAGGTCTTCGGGCTCGAGGGGGTATAGCAGCATCCTGGCCGCGACGAGGATGCCGGTGCCGAGGTACAGGAATACGCCGACCGACCAGGAGAAGACCGCGAGCAGCGCCAGTTCGCGACGTCCCAGGGTGACGGCCGGCTCCAGTGTGGCGGACAGTACCGCGACGGACTGGCTGGCGACCGCCCAGACGAACCAGGTGCCGTTCGCGTCCTGCAGCACCGGACGGTGCGCGCGGCCGAGCACCGCCGTCCACGGGATCGCGTAGCCGAGCACGACCCAGGCCAGCCAGCCCACGGCGAGCAGGACGAACGCGATCGGATGGTGGGCGTCGGCGGCGAGGCGGGTTCCGAGCACGTCAGTGCCGGCGACGAACGTGAACAGGCCGAAGGCGCGGCGCGGATCGGCGAGGTCCGCCCGCATTTCCGCGCGGAAGCTCGTCAGCCGCCACACGATCAGTGCCACCAGTGCGACGTATTCGGCCGCCGCGAGCCACAACAACGCCACCGATACCGCGTGCGCGTGCTGGTTGCGCATCGCGATCGAGACGATGCCGGTGGCCATGACCAGCGCGAAGTAGCCGGGGTGCAAGGTGCGCACCCCGGCTCTTAACGCGCCGACGGACTTCCGGCCGGGCGGCGAAGGCGCCCGTTCTTCTCGTGACCTGGCCGGCGGCTTAATACGGGCTGCCGATCTTGCGCCACTTGCGCCCGCCGGTCCCCGGCTCGGTCGGGTGCTGCGCGGTACGACTGCGGAAGACGATGTAGGGCCGCCACAAGTACCACAGCGGATAGCTCCACGCGTGCACGAGCCGGCTGAACGGCCACACGCCCCAGATCATCCACGCCGCGGTCGCGTGCACCTGGTAGATGAGCGGCGCGTGCGCGATCGACTGCACGTTCGGCGAGCCCGCGAACAGGCCGCGGAACCAGGGCGCGACGGTGGTCCGATAGTCGTATCCGTGGCCGAACAGGTTGATGCCGATCGTCGGCGCGATGCCGCTCAACACCACGATCAGCAGCAGCACGAGCGCCACGTAGTCGATCCGCGCGGTCGTGGCGCGTACTCGCGGCACGAACAGCCGCCTGCTGGCGAGCACGATGATGCCGCCGATCACGAGCACCGCCGCGAGCGTGCCGGCGCCCGCCGAGAACCAGCGGTAGACGTTTTCCGGAATGCCGATCGCGTGCGTCCAGCGCTCCGGGATCAGCACGCCGATCACGTGTCCGCCGATCGCGGCGAAGGTGCCGTAGTGGAACAGCGGGCCACCCCACTTCAGCAGCCGCCGCTCCTGAAGCTGCGTGGAATGGCTGGTCCAGCCGAACTGGTCGTAGCGCCACCGCCATACGTGCCCGACGACGAATACCGCCAGCGCGATGTAAGGCAGCACCACCCACCAGAACAGCTGCGCGGTAGTGGCGTTCACGCGTCTTCACCCGTCATCCGAGCGCCCGCCGGCGCCGCGCTCGCGCCCGCTCCGTACCCGGCCAGATACTCCGGCGGCGCGAACGGGTCGAGCCCGACCTTCTCGGTCGGCGGACCCTCCTGCCACGCCGTCCCGACCAGTGTGATCTCACGGCGCGTCAGGCCCGGCAGCAGCGCGCTGACTCCCGCGAGCACATCGACGTACGGAGAGCCGGCCTTGTCGAGCGCACGCCACAGCAACTCGATATCGGCACGGTGTCCGTGCAGCAGCCGGCGGCCACGGTCGGCCAGCGCGGCGAATTCGAGCACCATCGGCAGGTAGTCGGGCAGCTCGGCGTCACCGGGAACGAATCCGGCGGCGCGATACGCGGTCTTGAACTCGAGCATCGCCATCCCGCGCTTTCGCGTGTCGCCGTACCGGTAATACGTCAGGTAAAGGGCACAGCGGCGACGTAAGTCGAAGGTCTCCACGTAATGCTGCGCGGCTGTTGTCGGCTCGACGTGACGCAGCCAGGCCGTGAAGCGCACGAACGCCTCGCGCGCCGCCTTGGGGCTGGTCTCCGCCGCACACGCGTCGAGCTCGTCAAGCCCTGCGAACAGCGCCGCCGTCGGATATTGCAGCAGCACCGACGCGAGCTTGAACGACTGGGCGCTCATTGCGCGCCGCCTTCCGGAAAGAGCCCGGGCGCCGTGGCGTCGCCGCTCCAACCGAGCAGGTTGAACCGGGTACGTCCGTCCTCGGCCTCGAAGGTCTGCGCGGCGCCGGGCGCGCCGGTCGGACGATACGACTGGATGCCGTGCCCACCGTGCTCCTCGGACGGTCCGTTGCCGCCCATGCCGGGCCCGCCTTCCGAGTCCAGGCTGCAGAACAGCTGCTCGTGCTGGCCCATCAGCCGCCCGGCCTCCTCGGCGTGCGCGGGCGGGATCACGTAGCGGTCCTCGTACTTCGCGATCGCCAGCAGCCGGAACAGGTCGTCCAGGTCGTCGTCGGTGGCGCCGACCGAAGCGGGCAGGCCCGGATCGAGGTCGAGCCCGAGCTGCCCGGCGCGCTGGATCGCGCGCACCGCGGTGAGCTTGCGCAACACCTGGCGCACCGTCTCGACGTGCCCGGCGGTGAACAGGTTGGCCAGGTACTCGATCGGGATGCGCAGAGCGTCGATCGTCGCGAACACGTCGTCGGGCCGCTCCGGGTCGTAGCCCGCCGCGTGTACGACATCTGACACCGGCGACAGCGGCGGGATGTACCAGACCATCGGCAGCGTGCGGTACTCCGGATGCAGCGGCAGGGCGACCCGGTGCCGCACGGCCAGCTCGTACACCGGCGAGCGCTGCGCCGCGGCGATCCAG
>JBOHCW010000254.1:0-8470 GCA_050725375.1 Actinocrinis sp.
TTTCGGGAATTGGTACTGCAGAGAATTCGGCATAAAGTAGGTCGGCTTGTGCATGACACGGCCATCGTCGGGCCGGTAACGAATCTTCATCGTCGGACGCGGTTCGCGGCCCAGACGGTTCGGAGTAGCCCCGGCGGCCCGGGAGTAGCGGTAGTAGACGTCGTCTTCGCTCTCGGTGCCTGAGAATTCGCAGCGGTAGGCTGCAAAGACCGATCTGGTCACGTCATGCAGCTGACCGTCCTTCTCGTGGAACTTATGAACGCCAGGGCCCACAGCGACTACCATGTCGAAGCTGCGCCCGGGATGTGCGAACCCTTCGGCTAACGCGAGCGGCCGATCAGGCGAGAGAATCAACTCTGATTCGTGCTGCCTGGCGAAGGCCAGCGCGTCCGCGACGAGACCGGCGTCGTAGGACCTGAGCGCGGCCAATTGGAACAGGTACTTGCCGTCACTACTCAGTGCCGCGGCTAAATCGAAGCCGGGCGCCTTGTCCCAGTGCCACGCCTGCGGCAACCCGGCCAGCGGAGCGGCGTTGGGCATCGCGCTGATCACTGCGGCCAGATCCATAGGTTCCTCCGTGCTCAGCTCTTACAGCCGTAGTTCGGGCCTGGTGCCTGATCGGCGTACCTGCGCTCCTCAAGCGCGCCCTTGCGTCCGTTCTCGACTCTCGTCATGGGCGTCATGCCATCCGTCTTGTTATACCAAGCCTCACGTTCGGCATAGCTCTGATCGAAGCCTTCGTTGATCCAATGTTCAACCACCGGAGGTTCGTGGTCGTAGGTGAGGCCGCCGCCCGTGGCCAGGTCCAATTCGTTGGAGTCGCCGTCCAACCAGGTGAGGTTCTCCCGTGGAATCCGGTTTCCACTGGAGTCCACCGGCCATCCGGCCGCGTCTTTGGCCTGGGTGGGATCCGCGGCTTGCGTGGTGAAGTTTCGCACCATGTGCTCGTGGGTCGAGTCCCAGTAGTCCTTGGGGTACTCGGTCGTCCGGTTGTTCCCGGTCGGCGGATTGAGCGGGTCGCGGGCGAATCGGCCACCGCCGCCGCCGGGCGATCCCGCGGGGTTGCGGTGTCCGGCGAGCCCTTCGGGGTCGCTGAACACCAGCGGATTGCCGACGTATCCGTAGTTGTTCGGCGACGGTGGCAGGCCCAGCGGGTCAGGGCTCAGATAGCGGGCCGCGGCGGGGTCGTAGTAGCGGTGCACGTTGTAGTGCAGGCCGGTCTCCGGGTCCTGATACTGCCCGGGGAAACGCAGCGGGCAGTCCACGCCGTCCTGCGCCGAGACGCCGAGTTGCTCGCCCCACAGGCTCGTGGTCTGGTGCCAGGCGATCCGGCCGTCGGAGGTCACCAACTCGGTCGGGGTGCCGACCAGATCGGTGACGATCGCGTGGAACCTGCCGTCGACGACCTCGTCCGGCGCGTCGAGCAGCCAGGACCTGGAGGTCTGCGCCAGCGGATGGCCGTTGCCGCGGCGGTAGTCCCACGCCGTGGCCGTGACGCTGCGGCGATCCGCGCCGACCTGGCGCTGCTCGGCCAGCCGGGTGCCCTCCCAGCTGAACTCGGTCTCGGCGCTGACGGCGCCGTCCTCGCCCAGGCGGCGCTTGCCGATCCGACGGCCCAGCGGATCGTAGCGATACTGCCAGCGGCCTGCGTCCGGTGTCGTCGCGGCGGCGAGGCGGCCGAACCCGTCCCACGTGTATGTCCACTCCAGTCGGCGCCCCGACAGGGTTCGCCGGACCGAGCGCACCAGCCGTCCCTGCTCGTCGTACTCGTAACTGGTGCGTCCCGCACTGCGCAGCAGGACGCCGTCGCTGACGCGGTCACCCGACGTATCAGAGTCCTGTCCTGATTGTGCGGCGGTGAGGTTGCCCAGCCGGTCGTAGGCGTACCGCTCGGCCCAGGTGGCGGCGTCGACGGCGGTCACCCGGCCGGCGGCGGACAGCTGGTAGGTCCGGTTCCCGCGCAACTGATCGTCGATCGCGACCACGACGCCGTCGGCGCGGTACCGGTATCCCCGCTGCTGCAACGGCCGGTACTGCGGTTCGCCCGGTTCGGCGTCCGTACGCGCGTCGAAGGCCCAGATGCCCTGGCCCTGTAGCCTGCCCAGTTCGTCGAACGTCTGGGTCAAGGCGGCGCCGGGGCCGAGAAAACGGGTGGTCTCAAGGCCGTACTGATCGTAGGCGAAGCTCACGCTGCCCGAGGTGCCCGCCATCGACGCCTCGCGGCCGGCCGGGGTGAACCGCCAGACGCTCTCCACGCCCGACGGCGTCAAGCGGCGGACCCGCCGGCCTAGGGCGTCGTACTCATGGTGCAGGGTCTGGCCGTCGACCGTCTCGGTGATCGGCCGGCCCATGACGTCGCGGGTGTAGGTGATCTCGACCGTGCCGTCGCTCGCGCGCCGCAGCCGGCCGGCCGGGTCGTACTCGAACTCGACGGCGGGCTCGCCCTCGACCCGCTGGGCCACCGGGCGCCCCATCGCGTCACGGACGATCTCGACGGTCGGCGCCGACTGGTCGGTGCGGGCCACCGTACCCCCGGCCGCGTCGTGGACATAGGTGACGGACCTGCCGGTGAAGTCGGTCTCCCGCACCAGATTGCCGGCCGCGTCGTATTCGTAATCCCAGCCGAGCCCTGCCGGATTGGTGACCTTGGCCAGCCGCAGCTCGGTCGTGTAGGCGAACTCGTACCGCGCGCCGTCGTGGTCGGTCCGAGCCACCAGCACGCCCATCGGCCCCACCTCGAACACCGCCCGGCCGCCTGCCGCGTCAAGGCTCTCCACCAGGTTCCCCGCCGCGTCGTGGGCGAACTCGTTCCGGGAGCCGTCCGCGCCCTCCTGCCAGGCGAGCTCGCCTTCGACCGTCCAGCCCAGTCGGGTGACGCCGCCGCGCGGATCGGTCACCGACGCGACCCGGCCGAAGGCGTCCATCGTGTAACGCGTGGTCAGATCCGCCGGATCGGTCACCGCCAGCGGACGGCCCGCACCGTCGCTCTCATACCGCCACCGCTGCCCCGCGACGTCGACGACCTCGACCAGGTGGCCCCGCTCGTCCAGGACACTGGTGGCGACGTTGCCGGCCGGGTCGGTGGTGGCGATCAGATTGCCGCGGTCGTCGTACGCGTGCCGCCACACCACACCGCCGGGCGAGGTGACCACGGCCGGCAGCCGCCAGCGCTCGTCATAGACCGTCGAACTGTGGGTGCCGTCCGGGCGGTCGACCCGGATCGGATCGCCGTTCCCGTCGAGCGTGAAGCGCGTGCTCTGCCCCAGGGGGTCGGTGATCGATAGCAGCCGTCCGTGCCGGTCCCGCTCGGTGACGGTCGCGTTGCCGAGCGGGTCAACCGTCTTATAGAGGCGGTTGTGCTCGTCGTAGTGGGTCTCGGAGACGTGGCCCTCCGAGTCGACGGCCCGCGTGACCCGGTTCGCCGTGTCGTATTCGAAGGAACCGGACAGATATCCGTCCTGCCCGATCGCGCTCACGACGCGGCCGTCCTCGCCGTACTGATAGTCGTAGCGGAAGCCGATCCGGTCAGTCCAGCCGGTGATCCGGTCCCGATCGTCGTATTCGTATACGTAGGGCACGCCGGACGAGTCCACCTCGGCGGACAACCGGCCGAGCCGGTCGTACCGGTATTCCATCACCTTGGTGCCGTTGCCGTTGTCAGTACCGTCGAGCAGGCGCAAGGTCTCGACCCGGTAACCGCCGCCGGTATAGGTGGTGTCGACGCCGACGCGATAGCCGCCCGAGTGACCGATCGCGATCGGCCGGCCGGCCTCGTCGTAGGCGTAGGTGATCCGGTGGCCGTTGCGGTCCGCCAGCGCAGTGATCGGACGCGGGGTCGGCCCGGCGGGGGCAGGGCCGAAATACCGGGTCCAGCCGGACTCCGGAGCCTCGATGGCATATGTGTCGGAGTGGCGGTCATAGGACAGCGGCCAGCGCGCTCCGTCGGCCGGCGGCACCGAGGTGCCCGGCCGCGGCGGGGCGTAATGCAGGATCTGGCCGTCGTCGCCCGCGTAGTGCACGCCCTCGTCGTCGATCTCCAGGCGCTGATCCAGGGTGGAGGACCAGCCGGGACCGAACAGTCGGCCGCCGACGTAGTCGGACGCGTAGGCGCGGCGCAGCACCAGCGGCAGCAGGCCGGGCAGCCGCAAGTCCGTCGCCCACATGATCATCTGACCGGAAACCAGGTCCACCGGATCGCGCCCGTAGGGACAGCTGCCGACGCCGTCGGCGTCCTTGCCTCCGCCGCGCTCCCCGCCGCCCAGGCCGCGGCCGCCCTCGCCGTCACGCCCGAGGCCCTGCGCGGCGCGTTCGGCGTCCTTCGACGCCGATTGCTCGCCATCCTTCATGATGTCTTCGATGGCGTGCGTGTTCTTCTCTTCGGTCTTCGCGGCGTCCTCGGCCATCTTGACCGCTTTGTCCTTGGTGGACTCGAAGAACTCCTTCAGTTTCGGGCCCAGCCGCGTTCCGACGTGCTCGGCGACCTGTTTGACGCCCTGTTCCACCTCGTGCGCGATCTCATCGCCCATCTCGACCCCCGTTGGTCAGCTGAAGCTCATCCCCGACAGGTTGGTATGCAGCTCCTGCGCGTGCTGCAGCACCGCGTCGGCATGCTGCTGCAGACCCTGCATGTGCCCCTTGAACGCCTCGGTGTCCATCTGGAAACTCGCCCCGACACTGGCGCCGGCCGGGGCGGACACGCCCAGTGCGGACGAGAGCGCCGAGTACACCAGTCCGTCGATCGCCTTGTCGATCGTCCCGATCAACGGCTGGATCGCCGCGCCGACGATCTCGCCGATGATGTACTGGATCAGCTGTTGCTCCAGGAAGGAGACGCATTTCTTGGCCGCCTCCTCGATCAGTACCAGCGCCGCCTCGGCGAGGCCGAAGGTGGCCACCGCCGCGGCTTGGTCCGCGACGAACGACACCGCGAGCGCGACGAGTTCGGCGATCGCCGCGACCTTCATCCCGATGATCACCTCCGCGCCCGCGTCCAACGCCGTGGCCACCACGTCGCACGCCTCGAACAACTCGTTCATGTGGTCGTTCGACTTCTGCCCCCAAGCGGCGATCATTGCGTCGTAGCCAGAACCCTGATAATGCTGCCCGGCCTGCTGCAGATGCGCCGTCGCGTCCTGATGCGTGGACTTCAGGCTCTCCGCGAACTGTTTGACGTGCCGGCCTGCCTCGCGGACCTTGTCCTCGTCGATGTTCGGCCAGTTCACGCCGATGAACTGCAGCAACTGAACAACCTCGCCCGGCAACTCGAGCGCCACCGCGCACACCTCCCCCGTCCCCCGTCAGAGCTGTTCATTCGAGGCTACCCAAGACACCACTTCGACGGAACCGTTATATACGGTCTCAGTTTCGGATCTCGCAGTCATGCTCAAGATCCTGACTCGCACGAATGAGCCGGCCACCGCTGTGTGCGGTGACCGGCTCGGGAGCCGTCGGATCGGGTCGGGGGCTACGGCCAGACGGACTTCAGGTGCCAGGCCGTCAGGTGGGTGACCGTGGCGGTCCCGCCGTCGGCGAAGGCGTCGACCGCGCCGGCCGCGCCGTCGGGGAAGACCTGGTCGGTCAGGACGACAGCGCCCTGATCGGTGAAGACCTCGATGGAGGAGGCGTCGACCAGGACGTACAGGTGCAGGTTTCCGTCGTCGAGCGCGAGCGGCGCGCTCTGGATCGGGTTGAAGGTGCGGTCGAAACCGGTCTCGCCGGAGTGCGAGCGGTCGATGTAAATCTGCTGTGTCGCCTTGTCGTAGCCGATCCTCGTGTACTGAGTCGAACTCGCTCCGCCGGCGCTTGAGAGCACGTCGATTCCGAAGCGCGACGCGTCGCCCGCGTTCAGATCCGCGCTGATCTCAAGCTGCTGACCGTTCACGCCGAGCGGCTTCAGTCCGTTGGCGACCGGCACGTGGCTCGCGTTGTAGGCACCCGGTTCGCGCAGGGTGGCCAGCTGGGTGACCGGCTTCTGCACGAGCCGGATCGCGCCGTCGACCGTCTGCAGCGACAGTTCGCGCGGGAAGGTGTCGGCGCTGCGCCACGGCGAGGTCGGGGTGTCGCCGGCGTAGTTGAGGTTCGTCATCCAGGAGATCTGGATCCGCTTGCCGCCGGGCGCGTCGTTGTAGGTGGCGGTGGCGTAGATGTCCTCGCCGTAGTCGAGCCAGTTCGCGCGCTGGACGTTGCCCCGCGCCGGGGAGTCGGCGAAGGTGAACTGGTCGGCGTTGATGTGGCCCCAGCCGTCCTGGTTCTCGTCCACGACCTGGATGCGCGCCTGCCGGCCGATCAGGGAGCTGACGTCCCAGGACGTCCAGTCCAGCGCCTCGGCGTCGCCGCCGGTCGCGCTGCGCACCACCTTTCCGTCGATCAGCAGGTTGACGCCGGTCTCGTTGTTGTAACCGGCGGCGGCGACCGGTGAGAAGAGCAGGTCGTCGACGATCAGCCGGCCCCACCCGGACGAGCCGTCGTTCTGGTCGACCACCTGGATCACGGCCTGGCGCCCCTTGTACCGGGCGACGTTCCAGGAGGTCCAGTCCATGTCGGGGCCGCCGTTGCCGGTCGCGCTGGCCACGACCTTCCCGTCGATCAGCAGGTTGATGGCCGTCGGGTTCGGCCGGCTCATCGGGTGGTCGCCGCCGGCCGTCACGAAGTCGATGTAGTTCGAGGTCACGGTGAACGCCGGGGAGGTGATCGTGCCCTCGGCCAGGTCGCAGCCCGCTGCGATGATGCACGTGTCGAGCGCTCGCGGGTCGATCTGTCCGGGCAGGCTCTCGGTCATGGGCGCGCCGGCCGCGAAGTCACCGGTCGCGGTCCATCCCGTGCCCCATCCGGCGCCGGTGCTGAAGTCGTCGAACACGGTTCCGGGCGGCGCGGTGCCGTACGGGACGCCGCCGGGCACGTACGGATGGTCGCCGCCGCCTACCAGGAAGTTGATATCAGGCTGGCTGATGGTGAAGGCGGGCGAGGTCAGCGTGCCGGTGCTCGTGTCGCCGTTGAGGTAGCTGTTGACCAGGCCGTGGCCGAGATAGCCGCCGACCTGCTGCTGGTTGGCCAGCGTGCCCTGCGCGGGCCCGGCGCCGAACGCGGTGCCGGTGGTGCTCCAGCCGTCGCCGTACCCGGGTCCTTCGAAGTCCGCGAAGGCGTTGCCGGGCGGCGGCGTGGCGCTCGGCGTGCTGTCCGGCGTGAAGGTCTTCCCGTCGAAGTGGCCGACGAAGTACTGGGTGCCCGAGCCTCCGGCGTAAGAGCCCGGATTCGTGTTCACGACCAGGACCCAGCGGGTGTTGTTCGGGTCTGCGTCGACAGGGAGCTGATAGAAGTCCGGGCACTCCCACACTCCCCCGGTCGCGCCGGCCGGGCCGAACCCGCTCAGGTACGTCCACTGCTTGAGGTTCGTCGAGGAGTAGTAGTCGACCTGGTGGACGTCGGAGCGGGCGACCACCATCAGCCACTCGTGGCCGGGCGCGTACCAGAACACCTTCGGGTCGCGGAAGTTCTGCAGCCCGAGGTCGATCACCGGGTTGCCCGCGTACTTGGTGAACGTGGTGCCGCCGTCGAGGCTGTACGCGAGGGCCTGAGACTCCTGGCCGGTCGCCTTGTCGGTGCTGGTGTAGATCGCCACGATCGGCGGGTTGTGCGCGGTGCCGAGCCCGCTGGTGTTCGCCTGGTCGTAGACGGCGCTGCCGGAGAAGATGTAGTCGTTCGGGCCGGTCGGGATGGCGACGGGCTTCTGCGTCCAGTGCACCAGGTCCGTGCTGACAGCGTGGCCCCACGAGATGTTGCCCCAGGTGCTGCCGGACGGGTTGTACTGGAAGAACAGGTTGTATGTGCCGTGATAGTAGATCAGGCCATTGGGATCGTTCATCCAGTTCTGCGTCGGCGTGAAGTGGTACTGCGGCCGGTAGAGCTCGTGGTACGTACTGCCGGACGCCGCCGCCGTGCTCGACACCGCGCCGGTCCCGGCGCCCGCAGCCGTCGCGGGCACAAGCAGCGCCGCGGCGGCGAATCCCGCGGCGAACACCCGACGCAACCTGCGGCGGACGTATGCCGGCCTCACCTCACGCGGCTCGATCGGCGCATCAGGATGTGAACGCACGTAGTCCCTCCTCGATCTGCCCATGGGCCCGCAGTGGGTGGTGACCGCGACCCGAGACAACGTTGTCCCGGCGCGGCGCGAGCCTGAGACAACGTTGTCTCGGGGATGCCTGTCACCATACACAAGGGTTCCCGGCCCATCAAGGGCGTGGGACACGATCACGGCCCCGCACCGCCGCCGGTCCGGCCTGCGCGCACGCGGGACCAAGCCACAAGACCCTTACTCGCTGGTGTTCCGCGCTGGGAGCTCGTCGGCAGTAGTTGACCGACGCAGGGAGCTGATTACCAAGCGGGCGGCCACGCCGAACGCGGCGATCAGCGTGATCAGGTAGTGGTACCCCATGGTTCCTCGAGCGTCGGCGCTCGCCCGCGCCTGACT
>JBOHCW010000255.1:0-2926 GCA_050725375.1 Actinocrinis sp.
GATCGAGATGCTGCGGGCGTGCGCCGGCAGGCCCTCGGCCTCGGCGAGCGCCTCGGTATGGCCCGCCAGCACCTGAAACGCGGCTGCGTCGCAGCCGATGATCGAGGTGCGCTTGAGGAAATCGTAGATGGAGAGGCCCGACGAGAAGCGGGCGGCGCGGCTGGTGGGCAGCACGTGGTTGGAGCCGGCCACGTAGTCGCCGAGGGAGACCGGCGAGTACGGCCCGACGAACACCGCGCCGGCGTTGCGCACCCGCCCGGCCACCACGCGCGGGTTCGAGGTCTGGATCTCCAGGTGCTCGGCCCCGTACGCGTTGACCACGGCGAGTCCGGCCTCGATGTCGTCGACCAGGATGATCGCGGACTGGCGCCCGTCGAGCGCGGCGGCGACCCGCTGCGCGTGCTTGGTCAGCGGCACCTGGCGCTCCAGCTCGACCTCGACCGCCTCGGCCAGCGCGGCCGCGTCGGTGACCAGCACCGCGGCGGCCAGCGGGTCGTGCTCGGCCTGGCTGATCAGGTCGGCGGCCACGTGCTGCGGGCTGGCGCCGAGGTCGGCGAGGATGGCGATCTCGGTCGGGCCGGCCTCGGCGTCGATGCCGACACGGCCCTTGAGCAGCCGCTTCGCCGCGGCGACGTACACGTTGCCGGGCCCGGTGACCATGTCCACCGGCGCGCAGCGGGTCACGCCCTGGCCCGCGCCGTACGCGAACATCGCCACGGCCTGGGCACCGCCGACCGAGTACACCTCGTCCACACCGAGCAGCGCGCAGGCCGCCAGGATGGTCGGGTGCGGCAGCCCGCCGAACTCCTTCTGCGGCGGGGAGGCCACGGCGATCGCGCCGACCCCGGCGACCTGCGCCGGCACGACGTTCATCACCACCGAGGACGGGTACACCGCGAGGCCGCCGGGCACGTAGAGACCGACCCGGTCGACCGGGATCCACCGCTCGGTCACCGCGCCGCCGGGCACGACCTGGGTGCGCACGTCGCGCCGCTTCTGGTCGGTGTGCACCTTGCGGACGCGGCGGACCGACTCCTCAAGGGCCGAGCGCACCTGCGGGTCGAGCACGGCCAGCGCGTGCGCTATGGCCTCGCGGGAGACCCGCACCGCTTCCAGCCGCACGCCGTCGAACCGCTCGGAGTAGTCGATCAGGGCGGCCTCGCCGCGGACGCGCACGTCCTCGCAGATCGGCCGGACCGCCTCGACCGCCGCCTCGACGCCGAGCTCGGCCCGCGGCACCAGCGCGCGCAGGTCGACGGAACCCCCGAGCAGGTCCATCCCCCGTAAATCAAGACGAGTGATCACAGGCCCAGTGTAGTTCGCCCGCTCAGCGTGTCCGCCGACTATTCCGCCCTGCGGACGGCAGTTGTACACGCAGGAGTGGCGCGCAGTGCGGACACAGTCGGCCGGGGCGCAATAGGCTGTGGCCCATGGCCGCCACGCTGCCGCTCTTCCCGCTCGGCTCCGTCCTGTTCCCCGGCGTGGTCCTGCCGCTGCACATCTTCGAGCCGCGCTACCGCCGGATGGTCTCGGACCTGCGAGAACTGCCCGAGGGCGAGGCGCGCCAGTTCGGCGTGGTGGCGATCCGGGACGGACGCGAGGTGGGCACGCAGTCGGTGGAGAGCGTGTACGACATCGGCTGCACGGCGCGGATCTCGGCGCTGGAGGAGCACGACGACGGCCGATATTCACTCGTTACAACCGGGGTCCAGCGCTTCAGGCTGCTTGACGTGGACAGCAGCGGTCCGTACCTGGTCGGCGAGGTGGACTTTCTCGACGAGGTGTCGGACGATCAGGCCGAGTCGCTCAAGACGTCGAGCACCGCGCTGCTGCTGGGCTACCAGCGCGCGCTGGCCGCCCTGCGCGGGGTGCGGGCCGGCTCGATCCCCGAACTGCCGGACGACCCGACGATCCTGTCGTACCTGATCGCCGCCGCGATGGTGCTCGACCAGCGCGACAAGCAGCGCCTGCTGGCCACTCCGGACACCACGACGAGACTGCAGCGCGAGCAGGCGCTGCTGCGCCGCGAGACCCTGCTCATCAAGGAACTGCGGACCCTCCCAGCCGTGGACCTGTTGCGCCGCGACCGTTAGCGGCCGAGGACGTGGAAGGGCACGCGAAGGGGACGACGGCGCGGATAAGATCGCCCCGTGGCTAAGCAGAAGGCCGTGTCCAAGGGCACCCCGGCGACCGTCGCGCTGACGCAGGCCAAGGCGGAGTTCGAGGTCCACGCCTATGAACACGACCCGGCCGCGCAGTCCTACGGCACCGAGGCCGCCGCGGCGATGGGCGTACCGGCGGACCGGGTGTTCAAGACCCTGGTCGCCGACGTGGACGGCAAGCTCGTCGTCGCGGTCGTGCCCGTCTCCGGCCAGCTGGATCTCAAAGCCCTGGCGAGCGCCGCCGGCGGCAAGAAGGCCGCGATGGCCGACCCCGCCGCCGCCGAGCGCGCCACCGGCTACGTCCTCGGCGGCATCTCGCCGCTCGGGCAGCGCAAGAAGCTCCCGACGGTCATCGACGCATCGGCACTGGAGCACGAGACCGTGTTCTGCTCGGCCGGCCGGCGCGGCCTGGAGATCGAACTGTCCCCGGCCGACCTGGTGAAGCTCACGCAGGCGAGCACCGCGCCGATCGGCCGCGCGTAGGCGCACCGTGCCCCGCCGGCCCGCCCGCCGTCAGCCCGGGTCGAGGTCGCGGCGGCGGAACGCGGCCAGGCCGAAGGCGATCAGGGCGCAAAGCCCACCATACGACCGGATCCGAGTGGTACCATATTCGGTACAAGCTACAGGGAAAGCGAGCCGGAAGGCGAGCACATGTCCATCACCGCCAGCGAAGCCCGACGCCGCCTCTTTCCGTTGATCGAGGAAGTCAACAGCGATCGAACCGCCGTGGAGATCGTCTCGAAGCACAGCAGTGCGTACCTGGT
>JBOHCW010000256.1:0-5863 GCA_050725375.1 Actinocrinis sp.
CCGCTGCCCTTGTCACGCGCGTGACAAGCATCGTCTGCGTGTCACGCGCGCGGCAAGCATCGTCTGCGTTATGCGCGCCAGTGGAAGCCGAGCGCGAAGTCGACGGTCACCGCGTAGGCCAGGTACATCAGCCACGCGCCGGTCGCCAGGTGGAACAGGCCGAGCAGCCGCTCGCCGAGCCCGACGCCGATCGAGGCGAAGAAGTCGAAGAAGTAGATCGCGAACAGGCCGAGGAACAGCAGGCCGACCGGCCAGTCCCCGACGTGGAAGAACACCGTCGCGCCCATCGCGGAGATCACCATGAAGGCGACGCACATGCCCGCGTTGGTCCGCGGGTCGTTGCCCCGGTAGCGGTTCCAGCCGAGCGCGAACCAGTGGATCCCGTACGCGGAGAACGCCAGGGCGGCCATGTAGAGCGGCGGAGAGGTGGTGAACACCTGCAGCCAGCTGAACCCGATGAAAAGGATCATGCCGCTGAGGAACTGGCAGAAGCCGGGCAGCCAGATGCCCCATACGCCGGTGGCACGGTCGACGCGCTCGTCCCGCTTAGGCCATCCGGCCAGTTCTTGCGGTCCGTAGATCAGATATCCGGTGCCCAGGCCGAAGAAGCCGAGGGCGAGGGGAGGGAAGGCCGAAGCCGCGAACGACACGTCCATAACGGATCACCTCATCGTGTTCCTGAACAGTGCATCGGTGAGAACCACACAGTCGGCGGCACGTGAGCGGCCGACGTCTGTGCGGTCCTTACATCCATACTTGCCCCACGCAAGACTTGCAGTCAACAAGTGTGCTGGAGCCTTTCTCCACCTCACTGCTTTACAGCTTTACATCCATCCGCGCCGCGCCGCCAGGTGGCGGGCCTGGGGACGTCACGCCCGACGGCCACTGCGTTCGACCGCGCGTCAGTCGGTGATCTGGACGGCGCTCTCAGACGGCGGGATCGCCGGGTGGATCTCGAAGCCGGCGCACGCGGACGTGTCGACTCCGGCGAGGCGTATGGCGTTGGCCTGCGACGAGGCGCCGGGTGTGGTGACCAGGAGCGCGGTCGCGCCGTAGCCGGGACAGTCGGCCGGGGACGGCGCGCCGGCGCCTCCGTCGGCGAGCCCGATCCATTCGAGGACTGCGACGGCCTTCGCGCCGGGCTTGAGCGTCACGCGCTGCGGCCTGTTGCCGGGCAGTTGGCCGCCCAGGTAGCCGTCCGGCGTCTGCGCGGCCTTGAGTTCGCCGTGCGGGAGGACCGCGGCGACGGACGGATAGCCCTCGACGTAGCAGGCCTTTGATCCGGTGTTGGCGAATTCGAGGGCGAGTCCGGCATGTCCCATCGCGATACCGACGCGGCCGGCGGTGACCGCGAGGTCGGCGGCGGCGCAAGGTGCGACGGTCCGGCTCGCGGGTTGGCCGGCGACGTCGGCTTTGCCCGTCGTATCGGTGCCGGACGCGGTGGACGCGCAGCCTGCAAGTGCGGCCGCGGTCGTCGCCGCCGCGATGAGTGCGAGTGCTGACATGCGGGCCGTGCGCCCGCCGACCGGCGCGCTGTACCGAGTCTGAACGCGCAACCGAGTGTGAACGCGCATTTCCCGTGTCCCCCATCGTGTCGGATGGCGTTGTGACCTCTGGGGATGCCTGCTCGATGATCTCACGTCGCGCGATCTCGCTGTCACTGGGAGAGACGGCGCAGTGCTCGAATCGTTGAGCCGGGCAGGTGAGTGAATTGCGCGTGCCACGCGTCAGATGCCAGCTGTCAGCTGTCACTGCCGGTACAGCGTGCCGATCGGCGGCGGCGGGCTAGCCCGGCCCGGGCCGCGATCACGCCTAAGCGACCTGCGGGTACAGCGCGGTGATGTCAGCGGCCAGACCTGCCTTGACGTTCCGCGACAGCTCGTCGACCAGCACCTCGGGGGCGTCGGTCTCGATGCCGTCGAGTGCGGCCGTGGCGACGGCGGACGAGGCGACCTTCGGCGCGGTGACGGCCTCGGCGAAGTCGGTGTCGACGTAGCCGACGTGCAGGCCGGTGACGGCGATGCCGCGCGGCTTGAGGGCCAGGCGCAGCGCGTTGGTCTGCGACCACACGGCCGCCTTGGCCGCGCTGTAGGCCTCCAGGCCGGGAAAGGCAACCCAGGACAGGACCGAGTGGACGTTGAGGATGTGCCCGCCGCCGTTGCGCTCGATGACCGGGGCCAGCGCGCGGGTGACGTAGAGCGGGCCGTAGAAGTTGACCTTCAGGTCGCTCTCGATGTCCTCCAGCGGGGAGCTGAGGAACGACGCGCCGGTGAAGCGGCCGGCGTTGTTGATCAGGATCGTCACGTCCGGCGCGAGTTCGGCGAGCTTGGCCGCCGACTGCGGGTCGGTGACCTCCAGCGGCAGCGCGACGGCGTCCGGGTGGCCGACGGTCCTCGGGTCGCGCGCGGTGGCGTAGACCTTCTTGGCTCCGCGCTTGAACAGCTCCTCGACCAGCGCCTTTCCGATGCCCCGGCTGCCGCCGGTGACCAGGACGGTAGCGCCTGCGATTGCGGTCACGAGTCTCTCCTCTGTCGGAAAACCGATCGGTTTCCAAGACCGTACACCGATCGGTTTCCAGCTGGCAAGCGACGGCGTAGGCTTGGTGTCGTGTCAGAGATCGAGCTGGTGGAGGGGTCGGTGGACGCGGTGGACGCGGCGCGATCGGTGGCGGAGCCGGGCACGTGGACGTCGGCGGCGGCGGACGGCCGCGCCTCGACGCGGGACCGGCTGCTGGACGCGGCGGTCGAGCTCTTCTACCGCGACGGCGTGCACATCGGGGTCGAGGCGTTGTGCCGCGCGGCCGGCGTGTCGAAGCGCTCGATGTATCAGCTCTTTGACAGCAAGGACGAGCTGGTCGCGGAGAGCCTGCGGCGCGGCGCGGCGGCCTTCGACGCGTTCATGCTGCCCGCCGCCGACGACGATCGGCCGCCGCGCGAGCGGATCCTGCACGTCTTCCGGCAGATGGAGGTGTCGTCGCGGAACCCTGATTTCCAGGGTTGCCCGTACGTAGCGACGGCGGTCGAGTTGAAGGCGCCGCAGCACCCGGCGAGCCGGGCGGCGAGGGAGTACAAGGACTCGCTGACCGCGTTCTTCCGCGACGAGCTGCGGCAGGCCGGGGCGAAGAACCCTGAACTGCTTGCCAAGCAGTTGACGATCGTGTTCGACGGAGCGGGAGCACGCGCGGTCGTGCAGGGCGCGCCGCTGGACGGGATCGGCGTTCAGACGGCGCAGCTGCTTTTGGACGGCGCCGGGATCGCGGCGTGACGCCGTATGCAGTCAGACGCGGCAAGACTATAGACAGGCGCTGTCTGGCAACGTCAGGCGATGCGGGACAGATCTGCCTGCGGTATGCCGCCTACGAGCGGCTGACCTGTGCGGTAATGGTCGAGTTCGTCGGCGACGGTCTGGCCGAGGCGGCTTAGCTCATTGCCCAGCGAGCCCGCGATGTGCGGCGTGAGGAACACGTTGGGCAGCCGGTACAGCGGCGAGTCGTCGGCCGGCGGTTCCTCGGCGGTGACGTCGAGCACCGCGCTGATCCGCCCGGATTCGAGCTCGTCGATCAGGGCTCGTTCATCGACGATCGCGCCGCGCGCGGTGTTGATGAAGACCCCTGAGTCGGGGATGAGCGCGAGGCGCCGGCGGTCCAGCAGGTGCCGGGTCTGCGGCAGGTCCGGAGCGTGCAGGCTCACGATGTCGCAGGTGGCGAGCAGGTCGTCGAGGTCGAGCAGTCGCGCGCCGAGCGCGGTGGCTTCGTCGGCGGTGACGTACGGGTCGCTCAGGTGGACATCGAGGTCGGTCGTCCGCAGCCGCTCTAGGACGAGGCGGCCGACGCGTGACGCGCCGATGACGCCGACCTTCCGACCGACGGCGCCGAGTCGCGCGTTGTCCGCAGAGTTCTGATGGAGGTGCGTCGTCCGGTAGCGCTCGCGCGCGCCGAAGGCGTCCTTGGCCGCGAACAGGATGGCCGCGAGCGTGAACTCGGCGACGGGCACGGCGTTGGCCTGCGCCGCTGTGGACACCAGGATTCCGCGCTCCCAGCAGGACTCGGAGACGAAGTAGCGCACGCTGCCGGCCGAGTGCAGGATCGCGCGCAGCCGTGGCATGACCTCGAGGGCTGACTCGTCGATCGCCGGGCACCCCCAGCCGGTGATCAGCACCTCGACGGCGGCCAACTCGTCACGGTATCCGGGTTCTGCGAACGAGCGCACGCAGCGCGCCGGGTCGAGGTCGGCGCTCTGAAGCAGACCGCTGAGCAGCGGCGCAGGGAAGAGGGCCGGCAAGTGCGCGGGGTCCATGGCGAAGAGCGCGTGCGGACGGTGACCCGCATGGTGGTCAGGGTGAGGGTCAGAGCGGTGGCCGGGGTGATGGTCAGCGTGGCGGGCAGAATCGGCGTCGGACACGCGGACAGATTACCCAGAGAGCCGCCGAACAGGCTGGTTCGATTCTTTGCCAACTCTTGAGGCAACCGGAGCGCACGGCCGGTCGACTGGATGTGCGGAGGCGGGAAGAAAGCGCGGGTTCCGGTACGCCGCACGTCACAGACTCACCTGCGACGAGCGGCACGGCCGGTGCGCGGGTGTGACGACCCGCGCGGAGCCCGCCGGATCGCTCCGAAGATCCGGCGGGCTCCCCCGGCGCCTCGACTCGCCCGCGGACCGCTCGACCATGGGACCATTTTTCGGTGCGCATCCTCGACACCGGCTTCGCACCGGGCGAATACCTCGAACAGTTCCGCAGCTCGGACCTGTCGTTCGGCACGTACCTGATCCCGGCCGCCGGGACCGACGACCAGAGCCCGCACACCGAGGACGAGATCTACATCGTGACCCGTGGCGCGGCGAAGATCAGCACGCCGGAGCGGACGCTGGAGGTTGGCCCGGGCGCGGTGATCTTCGTACCCGCGGGCGAGGACCACCGATTCGTCGAGGTCACCGAGGATCTCGCCCTTCTCGTAGTGTTCGCCCCGCCCTACGGATCGCGATAGGACGTATCAGCGTTCGTCCGGTGCCGTCGCGGAGACTATCCGCAGTCGACCGGATTCGACTGGATTCGACTGCACTCGGCTGGATTCGACTGGACCGAGCGGTGGTGATAACCGGTCCCGAAACGCGGCAAAGGCGGTAAAGGCGGCAGGCAGTGCCGTAAGCGCAATCAAGCCGTCCGTTACGTCACGCCGCGCGGACAGGCACGACCTGCCCACGAGGGCGGCAAGCGCAAACTGCACAGGCGGCACCCGCCGCAGTGCAAGCTCAACCAAGACCCTGTCATGTCCACCTGAAACGGACAACGGCAGCCGATTCCCAACGCGCCGTAAGCGCAATCGCGCTCCCTGCCGCCGCACCACCGGACACAAGCAGCACGCCCACCAACACCGCGACACCCTGACTCGAAGGCTCAATCAGCCACCCCATGTGTCCGCCTGAAACGGACAACGACACCCGCCCCCGACGAGCCGTAAGCGCAATCGAACAGGCCAGCACTCGGCCTAATCCGAGAGGCACGACCTACCCACTGTCGGCGCTCACGTAATTGGACAACGCACCGCTCGTCGCCCCACACAGCAGGACTCTGCGACGGGGACCGGTTCGCTCGCCATCCTCGGCACACGCACGACGAGCGCGGGGTAGAAAAGCCGCAGCGAGGGCGGCCGGGACTGTACTTCTGCTCCGTCGCCGACTCACTTCAGGCTTCTGGCATACGGTCCCACGCGGTGCCTCCAGCGGCCTGGTCCATAACGAGCGCATAGTGGACCAATTAGGTGAGCGTCCACACCAACCCACCAACATCGCTGACACGAACCACACGGACACACCCACTCCGACCGCAAGCCCCGTCAGCACCCCGCCATGTCCACCTGAAACGG
>JBOHCW010000257.1:0-4023 GCA_050725375.1 Actinocrinis sp.
CGCCCGGGTTGAGCGGCGCGGTCGGTTCGGCGCCGGACGCGGGCCCGCCGGCCTGCGCGGCGGGCGCGCCCCAGGGCGATGACGGGCGGGACGTCTGCCCGGCCGCATGATGAGCCGGAACCGGCGCGGCCTGCGGCTGCGGCTGACCGGAATTGCGCCACGCGTATTCGCCTTCGTGCGCCTGCACGGTGGCCTGGTCTTGCGCACGCGGGGCGGTCCACTGCGGCTGAGGGTTCTGGGCGTCGTGGTCATGCTGCGTCTCGGTCATGACTGCGAGACTGCCCGCGCTCCTTGAAAGGCTTCTGAGACTACGGTCAGACGAACTCAAGAATCCGGCGCCGGGTTCTCTCAACGTGACGCGCTCCCCCGCCCGCAGGGCGTCCGGCCGCCGCCGCTCGTGGCGCCGCCGCAGCGACCCGCCCGGCGCACGCAGCCAACCGTCCGGCGCACGATTTCCACAGTTCCGGGAAACCCGCCTGGCGAGCCGCCTTTCCCCGGTGATCGCCACCGTAGTATCACCCCGACAGGCAGGGCGTCTCGGGGCGACGGTCCGGGTCCGGCGGCAGCCGGACGGCCCGGGCCGGCGGCGTCGCGAGGCCGACCGACGGCGGCCGGAAGGTGGTAGGCGTCGATGGACAGCGTCATCGAGAGCGGTGCGGCGGGGACGGGCGAGCCCGGTCCCTCAAGCGGGCTCGACCTGGCCGGGCTGATCCGCGAGCGCACGGGCGAGGGGCACGATCTGCAGGCCCGGATGCTCAATCCGCAGCTGCCCCGGATGCTGCACGCGATCGGGTTCGACCGCACCTACGTGCGGGCGCAGGGCGCTTACTTCTACGACGATCAGGGCAACGACTACCTCGACTTCCTCTCCGGCTTCGGGGTCTTCGCGGCCGGGCGCAACCATCCGGCGATCCGCTCCGCGCTACGCCAGGTGCTCGACGCGGACCTGGCCGACCTGGTGCAGTTCGACTCGCCGCTGCTGGCGGGCCTGCTGGCCGAGAAGCTGCTGGCCAAGGCCCCGCACCTGGACCGGGTCTACTTCGGCAACAGCGGCACCGAGGCGGTCGAGGCGGCGCTGAAGTTCGCCCGCTACGCCACCGGCCGCACCCGCATCCTGTACTGCGACCACGCCTTCCACGGCCTGACCACCGGCTCGCTGTCGGTCAACGGCGCGGACGAGTTCCGCCGCGGCTTCGATCCGCTGCTGCCGGACAGCCGCGTCGTGTTCGGCGACCTGGACGCGCTGGAGCGCGAGCTGGCCCGCGGCGACGTGGCCGGCCTGCTGGTCGAGCCGATCCAGGGCAAGGGCGTGAACATCCCGCCGCCCGGATTCCTCAAAGCCGCGCAGGAGCGGCTGCGCGCGCACGGCGCGCTGCTGATCGCCGACGAGGTGCAGACCGGCGTCGGGCGCACCGGCAGGTTCTTCGCCTACGAATACGAGGACGTCGAGCCGGACATCGTGACCGTGGCCAAGGCCCTGTCCGGCGGCTTCGTGCCGGTCGGCGCGACCATGGCCAAGGGCTGGATCTTCGAGAAGGTCTACTCCTCGATGGACCGGGTCCTGGTGCACGACTCGACCTTCGGCTCCAACGCGATGGCGATGGCCGCCGGACTGGCCGCGCTCCAGGTGGTCGAGGACGAGAAGCTGGTGCAGAACGCGGCCCGGATCGGCGAGCTGCTCAAGCAGCAGCTGACCGAGCGGATGGAGCGCTACGAGCTGCTCACGGACGTGCGCGGCCGCGGCCTGATGATCGGGTTCGAGTTCGGCAAGCCCTCCTCGCTCAAGCTCAAGGCCGGCTGGAACACGCTGCAGGCGGCCCGGCACGGGCTGTTCGCGCAGATGGTCGTGGTGCCGCTGTTCCAGCGCCATCGGATCCTGACCCAGGTGGCCGGGGACCACATGGACGTGATCAAGCTGCTGCCGCCGCTGAACATCACCGAGACCGAGGTGGAGCGCTTCCTGGCCGCCTTCGACGACGTGATGCGGGACGCGCACAAGGGCACCGGGCTGATGTGGGACTTCGGCCGGACTCTGGTCAAGCAAGCGATGCGACGGTGAGTGAGCACACAGCGGCGGGCGGCGGCGAGGAGGGGACCGGAGGCGAGATGACCAACGGCACCGAGACGGCCCCGGCCGACGCGTCCCCGGCTGACACGACGTCAGCCGACACCGCCCCGGCCGGGCCGGTCCCGGTCCCGGATGCGGTGCTCAGCCCGGACCGCGCCGTGATCGCGGCGAAGGAGCAGGCCGAGAACTTCCCGGTCGCGCTCAGGTTCCTGCCCCGGGAGATGCGCGCCGACCTGGGCGCCTTCTACGTCTTCGCGCGCTACGTCGACGACCTCGGCGACGAGTACCAGGGCGACCGGGTCGCCGCGCTCAACGAGGTCGACGAGGACCTGACCCGGCTGGCGGCCGGAGCCACGCCGACCCTGGAGCCGGTGCGCGGGCTGCTGCGGCTGACCGCGGACGGCCGGGTGCCGATCGAGCCGTTCCACGACCTGGTCGCCGCGAACCTGATGGACCAGCACAAGCGGCGGTACGCGACGTTCGCGGAGCTGGTCTCCTACTGCAAGCTCTCGGCGAACCCGGTCGGCCGGGTCGTGTTGTACGTGGCCCGGCAGGCCACCGAGCAGAACATCGCCGACTCCGACGCGGTCTGTACCGGGCTGCAGGTGATCGAGCACCTGCAGGACGTGGCCGAGGACCGTCGCGCCGACCGGATCTACCTGCCGCGCGAAGACCTCACCGCGTTCGGGGTGGGCGAGTCCTCGCTCGACGCGGGGCACGCCGACGAGGACCTCAAGGCCCTGCTGCGCTGGGAGGCGGGCAGGGCCGCCGTCATGCTCGCCCGAGGCGTGCCGCTGACCAAGCGGCTGCGCGGCTGGGCGAAGCCGGCGGTGATCGGTTATGTGGCCGGCGGCCGGGCGACGCTCTCCGCGTTGCGCGCCGCCGACCACGACGTACTGGCCGCCACTCCCAGGCCCACGACCGGAGCGACGCTGCGCGCCGCGGTCGGGGTGTTCCTGGGCCGGCGGCGCTGACAGCGGACGGGTTGATCACGTGACCAGCGACCAGAGCCAGGGACGGGGGCAGATGCCCGACATCGCCGCCGCCTACGCCGAGTGCGAGCGCATCGTGGGCGCGGAGGCGAAGAACTTCTCCTACGGCATCAGGCTGCTGCCGCGGCCGAAGCGCAACGCGCTGTCCGCGGTGTACGCCTTCGCGCGGCGCATCGACGACATCGGCGACGGCGACCTGCCGGCGGCCGAGAAGACGACGGCGCTGGACCTGGCCCGCAAGCAGGCCGCGGCGCCCGGCGACCACCCGCACGACCCGGTGCTGGTCGCGCTCGCCGACAGCGCGAAGCGCTACCCGCTCGACCTGGGCGCGTTCGGCGAACTGGTCGACGGCTGCGAGATGGACCAGCGCGACTCGGCCTACCGGACCTGGGACGAGCTGGCCGTCTACTGCCGCTGTGTGGCCGGCTCGATCGGGCGCCTGTCGCTGGGCGTGTTCGACCCGCCCTCGCTGCGCACCGAGCCGTCCGTGCCCAACGCGTTGGCCGACGTGCTCGGCCTGGCGCTGCAGCTGACCAACATCCTGCGCGACATCCGCGAGGACCTGTCCAACGGCCGGATCTACCTGCCGCAGGAGGACCTGGACGCGCACGGCGTCGTGCTGGTCCTGGACCGGGACGGCAACCTCGACCCCCAGGAGGGCCGGCTCGCGGAGCTGATCAGGTTCGAGGCCGAGCGCGCCGAGAAGCTCTACGCCGAAGGGCTCGGGCTGCTCTCGCTGCTGGACCGCCGCTCGCGGGCCTGCTGCGGCGCGCTGTCCGGGATCTACCACGCCCTGCTGCGCCGGATCGCGGCCGAGCCGCAGGCCGTGCTCACCAGCCGGGTGTCCGTGCCGACCCCGCAGAAGCTGACCGTCGCGCTCGGCGCCCTGCTGCTGCCGGCCCCGCGATCATGACCTCCGCGCGCTCGCGGGACGACGCGATGGTGTTCCCCGCACCGGAAGCC
>JBOHCW010000258.1:0-2614 GCA_050725375.1 Actinocrinis sp.
CGGTGGTGGCCGAGCCTCCCGCCGCGCCCGCACCGGCGCCCGCGAAGCCGCCGGTACCGCTGGAAGTGCCCGAGCCGTCCGCCGGCCGGCTGGTACGGCTGCGCGGCCGGCTGTCCCGGTCGAACAGCGCGGTCGGCAAGGGCCTGCTCGCGCTGCTCTCCCGCGACAAGCTCGATGAGGCGACCTGGGAGGAGATCGAGGACCTCCTGCTGGCCAGCGACATCGGCGTCGCCCCCACACAGGAGCTGGTCGAGCGACTGCGCTCCCGCGTACGCGTCGCCGGTTCGCGCACGCCGGACGAGCTGCGCTCGCTGCTGCGCGACGAACTGCTGACGCTGGTCGGCCCGGACACCGACCGGACCGTCCACTCGCTGCGGGCCGAGGGCGAGGGGCCGGCCGTCGTGTTGGTCGTCGGCGTCAACGGCGTCGGCAAGACCACGACCACCGGCAAGCTCGCCCGCGTGCTGGTCGCCGACGGCCGCAGCGTGGTCCTCGGCGCGGCGGACACGTTCCGCGCCGCGGCCGCCGAGCAGCTGCAGACCTGGGGCGAGCGGGTGGGCGCGACGACCGTGCGCGGGCCGGAGGGCGCGGACCCGGCGTCCGTCGCCTTCGACGCCGTCAAGCAGGCCAAGGACAGCGGCGTGGACACCGCGCTGATCGACACGGCCGGCCGGCTGCACACCAAGGTCGGCCTGATGGACGAGCTGGGCAAGGTCAAACGGGTCGTGGAGAAGCACGGCCCGGTCGACGAGGTACTGCTGGTCCTCGACGCGACCACCGGCCAGAACGGCATGGTCCAGGCACGCGTCTTCCGCGAGGTCGTCGACATCACCGGCATCGTGCTGACCAAACTGGACGGCACGGCCAAGGGCGGCATCGTGGTCGCGGTGCAGCGCGAGCTGGGCGTGCCGGTGAAGCTGGTCGGGCTCGGCGAGGGCGCGGACGACCTGGCGCCGTTCGAGCCGGCCGCGTTCGTGGACGCGCTGATCGGGCAGTAGCCGGCGGCCGGACCCTCCGGTTCAGCGGCCGCGGCTGGCCGCGGCGAGGGCGCGCTCGCGGTAAGGCACCAGCGCGAGCGCGCCGAGCACCACGTGAGCGGCCGGCAGCACCGGACGCGACGTGCTGGGGGAGCGCAGCCAGACGCGCCCGCCGATCGGGATCGGCCGGAACGGCTGCGCGGCCGCGGACCGGTCGGCCGCCATGCGCGGCAACTCGAAGTACGCGCCGCGGCCGCTGAGCACCGAGCGGGTGTCCGCATCGATCAGAGGGCTGAGAGCGTCGGCGGTGCCCGCGCGCACCAGGAAACCGATCCGCGCGTTCGAGGGCGACAGGCGCGCTGCCTGGGACGCGCCGTGGCCGTGGCCGTGTCCGTAGCCGTGTCCGTGTTCGGAGCGCGGCCCGCGCTGACCGACGATGCCCGGTCCGACCGTGACCGGTCCGAGCTCCACACCGAGCCGGTCGAGCCGCAGCAGGGCGGTGCGCCCGGCCGCCGCGTCCGCGCCGATGACATCGAACGCCACGCCGCACGCCGCGAGGATCGGCGCGTCGGGCACGCGGGTCCACGCGGCGAAGACCTGCTCAAGGTCCGTGGTCGCGGGCACATCCACGTCGGGCGTGACAGGCCAGCCCCACGACGCGTAACGCAGAGCGGCGGTTCGACCGGCCACGACTGTGCCCTTACCCGAGACGGCGGTGATACGCGCACCCGCACTTGCGCGTGCATCCATCACAGGGTGCGTACCCGGTTTCAGGCCGCTGATTGCATCGGGATTGCGGACATTCTGGTCCGTCGTCTCAAGCCGCGCGGCTGCCCGCGTCGGCCGCCTTCGCCCCCGGACCGCCTGGCGCGGCAGAAGAGAGCCGAGAGGTCCGAGTTGCCCGCGCATCGTCGTCACGCCCTTCTCAACGGTGACGCCCCGGTTCGGGTTACGCTGCCCGGCCGCGGCCCCGCCGGTCACCGGATCGGGGGATGGCGTGCGGCGCCCCGCCATAGACCATAGTCCGCGGCCAGGACCGGCGCGCCGGGGCGCGGGTGGCGAATCCTGGCGCATTTGCAGATTCCGCTGCGGATGCGTCATCCAAACCGTTACGTTCAGCTCACTACCGGCGACACTACGCATTGAACCTACGCATTGAAGGGCGCGGCGCGGTGCCTGAGCGTCTCCCGAACGAGCTGTTCGCCTCCTGGTTCGTCCGCAGCGGGTGGTCGAAGGGCGAAGTGGCGCGGCTGGTCAACCGGCGGGCGCGCGACCTGGGCGCGTCCCATGTCGCCACCGACACCTCGCGCGTGCGCCGCTGGCTGGACGGCGAGCAGCCGCGCGACCCGATCCCGCGCATCCTGACCGAGCTGTTCAGCGAACGCTTCGGCTGCGTGGTCACCCTCAGCGACCTGGGCCTGCGCGAGCCGGCCAGCCCGATCGCCGGCACGCTGACCGACCTGCCCTGGTCCGCCGAGCGCACCGCCGAGCTGCTGGGCGAGTTCTGCCGCAGTGACCTGATACTGGGCCGGCGCGGCGCCGGCGGCGCGCCCCCGCTGGCGGCCGGCTCCGCCCTGGTCGAGCCGGTCAAGCGCTGGCTGCTGCCCGCCCCGGTGCTGCGCTCGGCCGTGGTGGAC